>JBCCOH010000041.1:0-38007 GCA_039111275.1 Cyanobacteria bacterium P01_D01_bin.1
CCAACGATGATTCGCGCAGCTGCCAAGAATCATCAGTATGTAACGGTGCTGTGCAATCCCAACCAGTACGACGACTATTTAACAGTAGCCAAAGCAAACCAGGGAAAGCCGCCGCAGGAGTTTCGGGCCTCCTGTGCGCAGCAGGCGTTTTGGCACACAGCGAACTACGACTGTGCGATCGCCCAGTACCTTACCCAGCAGCAAACGCTAGTCAATCAGCCTGATGAAGCTACCGCGCTTCCAGCCAGCTATGCCATCAGCGGTCATCTCAAGCAGACTCTGCGCTACGGGGAAAATCCTCACCAGAGCGCAGGCTGGTATAAAGTGGGTGCGATCGCCAGTGGCTGGGCCGCTGCCGAACAGCTACAGGGCAAAGCGCTCAGCTACAACAACCTGGTTGATCTAGAAGCCGCCCGCAGGATTATCTCCGAATTTCCTAGTGACGAACGCCCCGCCGCTGCTGTTCTAAAACACACCAACCCCTGCGGCGTTTCTATTGCCGACTCGCTATCGCGGGCTTACCAGCAGGCTTTTGCCGCCGATGATATCTCTGCTTTTGGCGGTATTGTCGCGCTCAATCAATCTATTGACGAAGCGACGGCTGAAGCATTGACGGGTACGTTTTTAGAATGTGTCGTTGCGCCTGGTTGCAGCGATGCTGCGCAGACGATTCTCGCCAAGAAGAAGAACTTACGAATCCTGGTACTGCCAGATTTGATGTCAGGACCAGCGCAGACGGTGAAAATGATTGCAGGCGGCTTTTTGGCTCAAGCTTCAGACGATCTGCCTGTCAATCTTGATCAGTGGAACATCGTCACCAAAAAGCAGCCTAGTGAAGCTGAACTGGCTGAACTGCTCTTTTCCTGGCGAGTCGTCAAGCACATAAAGTCCAATGCTATCTTGATTACCCGTAGTAATACGACCCTCGGCGTTGGCGCAGGCCAGATGAACCGGGTAGGTGCTGTCAAAATTGCGCTAGAGCAGGCAGGCGAACAGTCTCAAGGTGCGATTCTAGCTAGCGACGGATTCTTTCCCTTCGATGACTCTGTCAGAACAGCCGCAGCAGCAGGTATCAAGGCAATTGTGCAGCCTGGCGGTAGTATCCGTGATCGCGATTCGATTGCAGCAGCTGATGAACTCGGATTGATCATGGCTTTCACGGGCACACGACACTTCCTTCATTAGAACCTTCTGACACTGATATCAAGCCGCTAGTGATACGACTTCGTAAAGCTAGGGAACTGTCCCCTATGATCAACGTCACAACGCATTAGAACGTGCATCTAGCTAGCTCGACACTGTGGATCATATGCCGTGGGCCATATGCCGTGAGACATACTGAGCACGTATAAATTCGCGCCATACCGTATCAAGAATTCCGCAAGCCTCAGAGGGAATGCTTAAGAGGGAATTCTTAGTCAGGGTTGTCAATACTATACGCATCTACATCAGATATAGGGTCAACCGACGAAACGCCCTAAGTAATTCAACAGAAGCTATAGCAGTCATCCCAGGTATCCGGAATGGATAATACGTTAGGTCTTTTTGCGATGCTGACCTATGTGGCGACGCTCGTACCTAGCAACTTCAAGGTTGTCTTCCCAGCATTTAGGTACACCTCTTTTTATAGGCTCCTGCTAAAGAACCGTCGCTCTATTGGCCTCTGGACCTTTGGACTCTCGGTTGCTCATGCCTGCGTCATTCTCTATCAGCAGCATTCCAGTCTGTCTGAGATGGAATTTTACCGTAAGAGCATCAGCGGTTTTTTGCTCTTGTTTATCTTCATGCTGCTGGCAGTTACTTCAAATAATTGGAGTATCCGCAAGCTGCGAAAAAACTGGAAGCGACTGCATTCGCTGACCTATGTAGCAGCTTGCCTAATCCCCTGGCACATCTCCGTCAAGATGGCCGACAAGTGGTCAATTGTCACTGTTGTCTGCATGACTTTGGCAGTCAACATCATCTTCTTATGGACATTTAGAAGGTACAGAGAGATAGCGCAGTCAAAACAGCATCAGGAAAATATCACCATCTTGATGCTGTACCTTCGGCTTAGATTGCTACTCATGCGCAATAAAACAGAGAATTTAGTCGATTATCAAAGTAGCGACTGTTCCAATCTCAGCTCCAAGCGATCGGTCTAAGTGATGAGTCTTCAGCTATCAGTTCTTAAAAAACGTCCCTCAGTGATTCTTCTCTTAAAAAACGTCCCTCAGTGATTCTTCCTCCAGGATGTGGCCATTTGTCGAATCTCGGCAAGCTCTTCTGCTGGCATGCGATCTAAATTCTTTAAGATAAAGTTCATCCGCCCTTGAGCGCTCAGCTTTTCTCTGTGCCGATCTAGAAAGTCCCAATAGAAGAAGTTGAATGGACAGGCGTCTTCTCCGGTTCGAGCCTTTTTGTTATAGCTACATCCCTTGCAGTAGTCGCTCATTTTATTAATATAGTTGGCGCTAGAGGCATAGGGCTTGGTAGCGAGCGTTCCACCATCGGCAAACAGTCCCATACCAATCACGTTGGTCTGCATCACCCAGTCATAGCCATCGATAAATGCAGCGTGGAACCAGTCTTCTACCGCCTGAGGAGAAAGACCAGAAATCAAAGAGAAATTAGCCAAGATCATTAGGCGCTGAATATGGTGGGCATAGCCAGTGCGTTTGAGGGTATCGATAGTTTGGTGAAGGCAGTTTAGCTGAGTATCCCCTGTCCAGAAGAAGTCGGGTAGTGAGTGAGTGTGCTCAAAATAGTTGCGAGATGGATAGTCCTCGTCTACGTAGTTGTAGATACCGCGCATGTATTCTCGCCAGCCTAGAATCTGGCGAATGAAACCTTCTACGCTGTTAAGCGGGATGGGGTTATCTGAATCAATTGAGGACTCGTAGGCAGTGGCAATCGCATTGATCACTTCCATCGGCTGCAACAGCCCAATGTTCAAATAAGGCGACAGCAGCGCATGCCACATCGTATCTTCGCCTGTCACCATTGCATCTTGATAGGCGCCAAAGGTTACCAGTCGGTTCTGCACAAAATAATCTACAACTTGCAAAGCCTGCTCCCTGGTTACCGCCCAGTTAAAGCCATTCGACTTGCCAAATGTTGGATAGTCGGCTTTTTGAACCGTTTCCATCACGGTTTGCGTAATCTCGTTGGGTGCAAATGTCAGCGGCTTTGGCGGCGCAATCTTTCCTTTGGGCGGCTTTCGATTCTCCTTATCAAAGTTCCACCGATCGCCGACTGGCTTCTTGCCGTTCATTAAAATCTCAAACCGCTTTCGCCCTTCCCGGTAGAACGATTCCATCAGCAGACTTTTACGAGACTTGGCCCATTCATCAAACTCGGCTGTGGACCACAGATAGTGGTTATTCGGCGTTTGAACAACCTTACAGTCTAGCTGTAGTGTATCTAGTAGCTGCGCAAACGGGCGATCGGCAGGTGCCATCACTCGCAGCTCAGTGATATTGTTCTGCTCTGTCCACTTTTGCAACGGCGCTTCAAAGCTATCTGCCATTTCGTAAGTCACTGGCCAGCCGTCAGCCTCTAGCTCTGCCGCAAAGTGACGCATCGCTGACCAGATCAGAACTAGCTTTTGCTGGTGATAGCGCCTTTCTTTGACGTGGTCTAGTGACTCAATTAGGATAATTGGCGTATTGGCTCTGGCTGACTTTCCGGCTGACTCTGTGGCTGACTGTTTATCTAGTTGGCAGCTTGCGATCGCCGATTGCCCCTGCCAAAGCTGATCGCCTAATACCCAAATGCCAACCGTCATACAAGCCTTAGATTCTTCTCTAGAAAAATTGTGCAGCTACAGTGTAGCGCAGGCTATCGGCTAGAGCTGTCTGACTTGGCCCACTGCAACAGGTGACGCTGAATCCATCGAATCTCCTGATAGGTACCCGCTACGCAGAGCCGCGAACTGGGCGCATCGTGATTGTAGAAAGTGAACGTCAGCTTGGCACCAAAGATCTTCCAGCTATCCAAGAAAAAAGTAGGCGCTACTGTAACCGTCTTAACCGACAGGCGTGAGTAATGGAGTTTGCTTTCGATTGGTGAGACAGTCGTATTGCCGGCTCTGCCTTGTTTGGACATCAAGGCCGTTGTCAGGCTCAAAAAGGTGTGTCCTTTGGACTCGCGGCTGAGTCGAATAATGGCCTGCTTTTGAGCAATTGTTGAAGCGTGTTTTGGTGTGAAGATCTGCCTGTAGACGATAGGCAACAGCGCGGCGATCGCAATGCCAAGCGCAATAGAGCCAGTGATGGCTACCGTCCCGCCTACAAAGATGACCGTACCTAGGACAGCTAGTAGCCAGCCTTCTGCGCTATCTTCTGCGCCATCGGAAATACCTTCACAAACGCGAGATTCTAAGAACCGAATTGAGAGGCGATCAGGCGAAAACTTTACTCTAAAGTCTGCGTAGGCTCTTTGCGATTCAGCGCTTCCTTGAATGCCGATCTGTTGGGGGGTAGGCGTCGCTACGATGTGCTGTACCTTTGTCGAATCACGCTGATAAATGACAGAACGGCGGACTGATGGTGTTTGAAGCCCTGACTGTCGGTCCGGCTGTCGGTCCGGCTGTCGGTTCGGCTGTCGGTCTGGCGATTGATGGACGTATGGCTTCACTAGCGCCAATCCTATTCCTATCGTCGTTTCCACCTCAAACGAAGTTAGGTAGGGCAGCATTGTCGATAGCTCGTAGGGCTTGAGGCCACTTCCCTTTCGCTGTGCTATTGCGGTTTCTATCTCATTCTCCTGTGGGTCTGGGCAATATAAAAGCAGCTTGATGACTACTTGCGCGTCTGTATAGATATCCGTTGCCAGAAAGGTTCTCTTTCCGACCTCTCTGCTGATGAGTTTCTCCAATCGATAACAAGGTGCTCTTTCGCTCCTCTTTCCTTTTTTATGAGCTTCTACCTCGATGTCTACGACTGGCTTTATCAGTTGTCCAGTCAGCGGTCCGATTGTAGAGCCGACTACTGGATTGGCGGTGTCGTGACGCTTCATAAGAACTCAGTGAATCTACAGTAATCCTACCCTCAGCATAGAATGTGCTCTTGTTCTTTCAGCATAAGTACATAGGAAAAAATAGAATGTCCAACTGTGAGGCTCAAATATAAAGAGTCAATATGTCTAAACGCTCGCCTGGAACTCATCAAAAACTCTTGGAATGCATCGGCCAAACGCTGATTGTCGCCTACAAAGAATCAACCGTTCAGCTTACTCAGACCCTGACTCAAGCCGGGTACACCTGCAGCGTTCTGCGTCAGATTCATCAGCCGGGGTATGAGGCTTACTCATCTAGCTTTCTATGTCTGCTAAATCATCGCAGTGCCTGGGAGAAAGCATTGCGATCGCCCCAGCCGACGTTAATTGTAGAAGCTGATTTTGTCCCTATTAAAAATTTTGCTGAGCTACCGCCACCTTTCGATCCTCTAGACACTGACATGGGCATTGCCTGGCTCTATACCTGTGCCTCTCAGATCTACAACGTCTCAGAAATAAATCGAACTGCTAAAGGTGCCGACATCTCTGCTCAGGAATTTTCTTTGAGGTTTGCTCAGGGTTACTCTACAGCGATGGTGGCCTATGTCATCACAGCGAAGAGTGCAGCCACTTTACTCGATTTAGCTGCGCAGATAGAACGCTCTCCCGGCCCGAAAGCCTACTCACCTTGGGATTCGGGTATCGAGTACTTTCTTCGCAACGCAGGTTTTCATAACTATGTGCCTTTTCGCAACTACGGCGAACATGGGGGACTGCCTAATCCTGAACATCGTCAGAACAAGCTCAGCAGAACGCATAGGGCCGATGTGCTGTACGGTGAACTGGCTTTCCCACCGCTGTATGCCTACATGAACGGTCAGGTGAATCGATGGCAGTGGTGGAAGGTTCGTGCCTATGCCCGTTTGAAAGGCTGTGGGCGACTGCTGCTGAATCGGTATCTACGAGCTGAGGTGGTCAGAAGGTCGAAGCAGGGGTGGGCGCTGATTAAGTTTGCGATCGCCCGGCATTTGACGCTGTAGTGGGAAAAGGGTGGGAGGTTGAGGTGTAGAGGAGATGGGGAGAGTTAGACCTTAGCTTTGGCGAGATTTGTCAAGGCTGTTCCGGTGACCCGACAGCCAGTCCACTCATCCATCAGTACGGCGCCTATCTGCTTGTAAAATGTGATTGCGCTTTGGTTCCAGTCCAAAACGCTCCATTCCAAGCGACCGCAGCCTTGCTCTACAGCGTGGTTTGCCAGATGCTTTAGCAGCGCTGTTGCAATTCCTTGACGACGATAGTCGGGTGAAACAAATAGATCTTCCAGGTAGATTCCTGGCTTCATTAGGAAGGTAGAGAAGTTGTAGAAGTAGAGCGCAAATCCTACTGCCTTTCCGTTGACGTCGGCCACAATGGCTTCTGCAAAAGGTCGTTGGCCAAATAGTCCTCGATCTAGATCTTCTGGCGTTCCTACTACCTCGTGAGCGAGCTTTTCATATTCACTTAAAGCAGTGACTAGTTCAAAGATGGCTGGAATATCTGCGGGCGTAGCTACTCTAATTTTGTATGCCGCCATAAAATACTTCCTAAAGATGATTGGACTTGAGCCAACTAGCTATAGACTGCCTGAGACTGCCTGGCCATTAACAGGTTACAGCCAGTGCAGATCAACCTTAATCAATCAGTCTTAGATTAATCGACTGGTGACTTTTCCAATGATCAGCTCGCGGGCAACGACTCCAAAGGCGCGGCTATCGCTGCCGTCACTTTCATTGTCGCTTAGCACGTAGCAGCTACCGTCGTAAAAGGCTTCGGTGACCCTCTTGATTAACCTCATGTTGGGTCTTTGAGGATGCCGACAGATAATGATGTCTCCAGGAAAGATTTTTGCTGCCCTAGGGATGGGATGCACCAGCACATCTTCGCCAGAGTGAAGCGTTGGTAGCATAGAGTTGCCTGTGACTCGAAATCGCCACCGTTTACCCAGTGTCCAGCGCCCAATTTCCTTCCAGTTGCGCCTCAATCTCATCGTCTTGATCTCATAACAGTCTCGTAACAGCTCCCTGCGTTTTGTGACTAGGAGAAAGTACATAAAAAGATTCTGCAATCCTACTTAACGGATTGCAGAATCTTTTTTCGCATCGCTACATCAAAAGATGACCAATCGACTAGCTAGCGGTATACCAAGATACGTCGCGACTCTTAGTCTCCCAAAAGATATTGTGAATCTTTTGAACCGCGTCCATCAGTTCCTGACAGTGCTGAGTGCTGACTTCTACTTTGCATGCAGAGCATAGTTTTGCTGCTTTCCAGAAGGTATCGTGCAAGTCAGGATACTTCTCTAGGTGCACAGGCTTAAAGTAGTCAGTCCATAGAATCAACAGCTCATCTTTGGTGATTTGAGCCTGTTCTTCTTTGATAGCGATAAAGCGTGACATGGTGTTTTGGTATGACGCCATTGCCTGAGTATCGCCACCTTCAGGGTGCTGTAGATCCAGGATTTTCTTGGTCATAGAAACGACTGCTTCTGCGGCAATGCGAGCAGAAGATGGGTCGTACACACCGCAGGGGCCATCGCAATGGGCTTGAACTTCAGGGGCTGGGAACAAAGCCTTTAGCGTGGAAATAACTGTGCTAAACATAGGTGAAATTTAACGAGCTGTACGCACCTAGTATACCGCTCATGCTTTTAGGTGCATGAACTATTCAGCAGCCAACAGGGCACTTTTTGATGAAGCACTCATTGATGAAGCACTTTTTGATAAAGCGCTTTTTGTAAAGCGCTGCTCGATTGAAATGCGTACTTGCGCTTAATAGAACATGCGTATTAGCATGCTTTGTAGACTAGATTGCGGACTAACAAACTCAGTGAAAGCAGAGGATTCGGATGCAAAGATGGACAAAGGGGGTGATCGCGCTCCTCACAGTCGGTAATCTATCTAGCTGTAGCCTCTTCGAACCGGACATCTACGCTAGCCTTCCTCCTTGCGTAGATAGCTACTGTGACTGTGGAGATTTCAAAAATCAGCAGCTCGCTCAAACGGTTCTTGAGTCTTTTGCAGAAGATTATTATGGTCTCGACCGGGATAGAAATGGGCTTGCCTGCGAACGGCTACCGCAGCGCGATCTTAGCCTGAGTCGGGCTACCTACTTTTCTAACAGTCAGCATCTGCGCTTGGGCAATCCTAGCAATGCCCAGCAGGACGATCCCGACAATTTCTTAATTGAACGAGACCAGTATGTGCTTTCCTATAGTCGCGATCGCAACGCTCTAAACTGGGCCAGTTGGCAGGTCGATCCCCGTTGGCTTGGTCAAACTGGTAGGCAAGACGACTTTCGCGTAGATGGCGGCTTGCCGAAGGGGTTTTATCAGGCAACACCTGGTGAATATAAGCGCAGTGGCTATGATCGCGGTCATATGGTGCCGTCAGGCGATCGCACCGCGAGCGCCGAAGACAATTCGATCACTTTTTTGATGACTAACATTTTTCCGCAGGCGCAGGAGAACAATCGCGGCCCGTGGCGTGCCCTAGAAGAGTACGGACGCGATCTGGTTCGTCAGCAGGGGAAGTCGCTGTATGTGATGGGGGGTGCCTACGGTGACAAAGGCTCGGTGGGTAAAGTGATCGTTCCAGGTCGGCTCTGGAAGGTGATGGTCGTGATGGACGCGATGGATGACGAGGTGACGAGGCGAACGCGGGTGATTGCGGTGGATATGCCTAACAGCGATCGCATCGAAGACGACTGGCAAACCTATCGCACAACAGTTGATCGCATCGAAATCGCCACTGGCTACGATCTGCTCTCTGATGTACCGGAGCCTATCCAAGCCGCTATCGAAGCTAGCTATCATGAATAGCGCTGTTGAAGCTAAGAAGAGAGACAAACAAAAGTCTTCAGGAAAAACATACTTTTAGTAGCCAGCACATCTTGTAGTGTGTATAGACCGATATTTTCATTCTTATACTTATGACCGTTATTGCCGCTCAGAAGACTGCCGATGCCATCGTTTTCGCTGCCGACACTCTAATTTCAGACGGCTACGTCCGTTCAACTAGCGCCGATATTGTTCACAGTAAACTTTTTGAACAAAACGGTATGGTGATTGGCACGACAGGACTGTGCTACGAAGGAACGCTGATGGAGCTGTTTACTCGTAATCACAAGCCAGTAGAAGCGACTCGCCTAAGTGTGATCGATTTCCTCATCGAGTTTAGAGAATGGGTGAAAAAGAAAGACGGTTCCTACACGCCCTCCAACCTTTTCCTAGTCGCCTACGATAAGAAGCTATTCTGCGTATGTGGTGGAATAGAGGTGTACGAAGTCTCTAAATTTGAAAGTATCGGTGCCGGAAAGGACTTTGCCAAAGCAGCCCTTTATCTAGGACACAGCCCTAGAGAAGCGGTTGAGGTCGCTTGTAAGCTATCTTTGCATTGCAGTGAGCCGATTACTGAGATTACCGTCGAAATATAGAGCCTGCTGACGAGCGGCCTGTCTGCTGCTCTAATCAGTTTGCTGCTCTAGTCTATCTACTATCTGTCTAAGTAGAGAGAGTTTGGCCTATCAATTTGTCGTATCGTGGAGTAGTCCCGAGTCCAGCCTATCTTCCACGCATGCGCATTCTGCTTTGGTTTCGTAATGACCTTCGACTACACGATCACGAACCTCTCCACCGCGCAGCTCAACAAAACGCTGAACAGGGAGCAGAAATCATTCCGCTTTACTGCTTTGATCCCAGGCAGTTCGGAGAAACTCCGTTTGGTTTTCCAAAGACCGGAGCCTATCGAGCGCAGTTTCTGATTGAAACGGTGGCGGATTTGCAGGAAGGATTGCGATCGCGCGGTAGCGATCTAGTCATTCGCCAAGGCAAACCCGAGGAAGAAATCGCGGTTCTGGTCAAAGCCTTGAACATTAACGCCGTCTACTGGCACGAAGAAGTCACCTCAGAAGAGACAGAAGTAGAACAGCGCTTAGAAACTGCCCTCAATCAGCTCAAAGTCACCTCAGAAGTTTACTGGGGCACAACTCTGTATCATCCTGACGACCTCCCTTTTGAAATCAAGCAGCTACCCGAAGTGTTCACACAATTTCGCAAAGCTGTGGAAAAAGGCAGTCAGGTCTTTCCGACGTTTACCGCGCCAGAGAGCTTGCCTTCATTACCTACTGAAGTAGAAACTGGAAGGCTTCCTAGCCTATCCGACTTGGGGCTAGAACCTGCTCCTATCGACGAGAAAGGCGTGCTTCAATTCAAAGGTGGTGAGAGCGAAGGACTCAAGCGGCTACAGCACTATTTTTGGGACGCTGATAGACTTCAGACCTACAAAGAAACGCGTAACGGCATGCTAGGCGCTGACTATTCTTCTAAATTCTCTGCCTGGCTCGCAAACGGCAGCTTGTCTTCTCGCAAAGTCTACGAAGAAGTGCAGCGTTACGAAAGCGAGAGAAAGAAGAACAACTCTACTTACTGGATGATATTTGAACTAATTTGGCGAGACTACTTTCGATTTGTCTGCGCAAAATATGGCAAAAAGATATTCCGTAAAGGTGGTATTCGAGGGTTGCCAATCGAGTGGCAGCAAGACTGGAAGCGCTTTGACCTATGGCGCGAAGGCAAAACCGGCTATCCACTAGTCGATGCCAATATGAGAGAGATTGCAGCTACTGGGTTCATGTCAAACCGTGGGCGGCAAAACGTAGCGAGCTTCCTAACCAAGAATCTAGGCATAGACTGGCAAATGGGTGCAGAGTGGTTTGAGTCTTTGCTAATCGACTATGACGTATGCAGCAACTGGGGCAACTGGAACTACACGGCAGGTGTTGGTAACGATGCTCGTGGCTTTCGCTATTTCAACATCCCCAAACAATCAAAAGACTACGATCCAAAAGGTGAATACGTGAAGCACTGGCTTCCAGAACTAGAAGACCTGCCCGCCCAAAAGGTACACAGTCCTTGGAAGCTACAGCCTGTTGAACAGAAGCGATTTAACGTTCGACTCGGCGTAGACTATCCTAATCCAGTTGTGAATCTGCAAAAATCTGTAGAGGTGAACGAGAAACGCTATCAGCAAGCGTGGGTCAAAAAGAAATCTCGACGATAGCAGACTTCTTTCCATGACTTACTAGTCTGAACGCAACTCTTCCAAATTCGAAATAAACAACAAACTAAGAAAAAGCAGGAAAGAAAGGAAACTAAGAGAAAAACTTCTCATATCCTTTCCGAAAAGCTTCTTTCCCATCTGTCTCTATGATGCTGCCATGCGCCATAACAACCCGATCGAAATCCCAATCTAAGATCTGTTGGACTGCTTGTTTCACAGGCGTTTTGTCCACAGTCGCGATCTTTTCTAATAGCGATGGACTCAGCCTTTGATAGCTGCCGATCACTCTAGCAACTAGCTGAGTTAGCCACGGAAAACTGCTATCAAGGTGAAAAGCCGCGTCAGTCAGAATCAGAGTGCGACTCGCAGCATGAAAGAAAACGCATTCGTTAAATGGCTCAATACCATCAAATCCTAACGTCATTAGGCCGTTAAAGAAGATGGAGACAAGTCCTGGAACAAACTCTGCTTTTTCTTTATCTATTGTTTTGTCTATAGGTAGTTCTGGCTTTTTGACAGCTAGTCCCGGTGCTGCCCAGAAAGTAGCTTGCGGGTAGAGAGCCTTGAAGTCTGCTACAAAAAAGTGGTGATAGCAGTTCGGTGCAATGATATTGGCAACTGGGCCTAACTGATTGAGCTGGCCTCGAAGACTCTCAGTCATTTCAATTGGGGAGACAACAGTAAGCACGACTTGAGGCGATTCTGTAGAAAGCAGACTACGCACCACCGTCATTCGTGCCCTTATGTTCAGTCCCATATACCGCAAAGGCTGTTCAGCAGCCCACAAATCTCTATCCAGTTGTTGTAGAGTCATATTCTTCTACTGATATCTTCTATCTTGCAATTCTCCATCACTTAGTTGCCATTATCATAAGAATTTTACGTCATCATAAAAATTTTCAGGCAAAGGCTTTCCACATATCAACTTATGTCTCTGAATAATAGCCGCGTGTGCCAAATTTTTTAGTGGTTGAATGCTGTCTCTTTGCTTGAATGTAAGTCCGTAGATTCATGAGCGGAACTGAGCCAAGAAAGCCCTGAGCCTAGAAATTGAGTATCCGCTCCATTACCTGAAATTGTTTTGCTATTCAACCTGAGTCGTTACGGCTGCCCATTGGGCGGTGCCTTCCAAACTATGCAGACTATGCAGACTATGCAGACAGCTTCCCAGGATATACAGCAATCTATAAGATTCACTTTTGCTATTGATTAATGCAGAATTGGCAATCCGTCAGTTGACAGATTTCTTGATTCAAGGTTTGATTATACGTATTAATACGTAATTAATGCCTCAATCAGTAAGTGTGCATCAGGTAAGTCCATTCTGGACAAGAGTCAACATTGGGTTTGTTCAGAAATACTGCCTCAAGATGTTTCACACCCGATGTTCCCCCACGGGTGTCTGTCAGACCTTCGATTTTGACGATGTTATACGCAGCAGGTTTGCGGGTGTGTCCTGTAGCTACAAGAGATAGCTGCAGGAGAGTGAGCTTGTTCATGCGCAGTGTCAATCGGACGTTGTTTTTAGCTTGTTAGCGTTAGAAAGACTGCTAAATAGATAAGAGCAGTTGCTTTGAGCTCAGACTACATCTGTTCGCGTTGTCGAATAGATGCGTGATGTCGTTACTACAATTTTGTGTAGCTGTTGAATGGACGGCTGTCAGCTGGTAAGAGTGTGTCTCTCACCTAGCTAGATTTGTCTAGTGCCTATGGCTGCTATTACCTAACGACACTTAGGCAAGTCTTGTTTATTGCTCGTCTGCGTGCAATCTTGCTGTTTTTTATCGCAAAAGCATCAGAAGAGATAGTAAAAAGTTTCTGATAGCTCTGTATCTTTAGGGATATTTGATTATCCATGAATTCTTCGGGTAAGTGCTATCACGGTCGATGAAGTTTCCAAGATCAAATAGGTTTGACCAGTGTTGACTTCTTCACGATTCCTTCACAATACTCAATTTCTACGGCTTCCACTTTCTTTCTAGGCTGCATCTCCGATGTCTGAAAAAACATTGGTAAAACAAGGAGATATCTATGGATATGAACACTCACAGCGGATCACAGTCTGGAAACTCCCAGCATATGGGCGGAAACTCTCAGCATATGGGCGGACACTCCCAGCATATGGGTCACGCACCGCTTATGAGTCTAGTACCCGAATCGGCGGTCACTCACAAAGCCGTCAGGAATGGCTCTTGGTTTAATCCCAACACTTGGGAAGGCGGAAGAGTCCCCGGTGATAACGCCAACGTCATGATCTCAAACGGTGTTAGGGTCACCTACGACGGTGAGAGCGATGTTGAGCTCAGGACCGTTCGCGTGGATGGCACACTAGCATTCGCCACCAATAGAGATACCAAAATGGTGGTCGATACCCTGGTCAATATGCCTAGTGGTACGCTAAGCATTGGCACGAAGGGCAACCCTGTTAGAGCTGACAAGACAGCATCGATACTGATTGCTGGAGAAGGTCAGATTGACAAAAGATGGGATCCCACTCAGCTCAGCCGAGGGGTGGTTAGTCATGGCCGGGTAGATGTATTCGGTGCGGACAAAACTGACTTTATTGCCCTTAGACAGGATGCTGAAGCGGGCGATCGCGAACTCATCCTAGACGGCGTTCCCAGAGGCTGGCGCGTCGGTGACAAGCTCGTCCTCGGTGGCACTCGCTACAACCGATTTGGCAATGACGAGAACAACAGCCGCTTCGGTGATGAGGAACTCACCATCACAAATATCTCTGGTAACCGAGTCAGATTCACTAACGACGACATTAAATCTGGCAATAGAAGAGACGTCCTTAGATTTGACCACGTCCGTCCAGACATTCCCGAAAAAGATCAAATCAAGCTCTACGTTGCCAATACAACTCGTAATGTTAGCTTCGAGACCAAAGATAGTCAAAGGCTGCCTTTAGACCAGCGTGGACATGTCATGTTCATGCACAATCCCGACGTCCGTGTCAGCAACGCCGGATTCTATAACCTTGGCCGTTCAGACAAATCCAAGATTGTTGACGATCCTGGTAGGAACATCGACGGTTCAACAGGCAGAGGCAACAATCCTAGAGGACGCTACTCCCTCCACTTTCACCGAACGGGCGCAGAAAATATCAACGGCCAAGCCGCTGAAGCGAGTGGCAATGCAGTCGTCGGCAGTCCTGGCTGGGGTATCGTTCATCACGATAGCTATGCGAACATTTCGGACAACGTTGTATTTGACGTCGCAGGCACTGGCATTGCCGCCGAAACGGGTAACGAGATAGGTAGTTGGAAAAACAACTTGACTATCAAGACCACCGGACCAGGTAGAAACGTCAGAAGCAACGAAACCCAAGCGCGTCAGCGGAAGTTTGACTTCGGATTTGACGGCGAAGGCTACTGGGTGCAAGGGGCAGCGCAAGTTGTCATGGAAGACAACATCGCCATTAGCGCCAACGACGCGGGTATCACCCTTTTTGGCGATGGCCTAGGCAATGAGGCTAGAGACAAAGGCAGCATTCTGCTAAAAAACCTACCGAATCGAATTCAGGCACTCTTTCCTGCTGGGACAGAGGAAGTCGATATCTCCGACGTGCCGCTCAACCAGCTAAGTGGCTTTCAAAGCTACAACACCAGTATCGGTATTCGTGTTTGGGCTCAGCTGACTAACTTCGATGGGCAGCTAAGTCTAGATAACAGAACGCCGAATGCCAGTCACAATGGCCGTGCGACTATCAACGACTTCACTGTTTGGCAAGCACGCACCCAAGGTATCACCACTGACTACAGCTCCAACATTGACTTTGTCGATGGGCTAATTGTCGGCGATGTCGAAGATCCAAGGGGTGATGGTATCGTTCACAACCATGCCACCAACGGCATGCGCTATATCGATCTAACCGTTCGTGGCTTTGGCGAAGGTTACACTCCGCAGTTCCCAGACATAGAAAAGAACAATCTCGTCACTACTGCTATCAGAGATAGTGTCTTCGCAGACAACACCTACAATCTGGCAGAGATTGGCGAGTACAAGCAGAGCAGGACTGCCCTAGATGACTACCCGACGCTTCTAGAGATCAACAATACAAACTTCCAAGTTACAAGAAACAACAAACTGCCTGTCCCAAAATTCACCAGTAGCGCCGCTGGCGGTCTGTCTGCGACCTTCGATGCGAGTGAGTCTTACGATTTAGACAGGGTAAAGTACGCTGTTCCAAGTAACGGCATTGCCAGCTACGGCTGGGACTTCAATAATGACGGAGAGCTGGACGACTTCGGTCGCGCTGTCACCTACCACTTCAACAAAGCGGGAGAGCATCAGGTATCTTTGCAGGTACTAGATAGTCAAGGCGCAGCGCAAACACTTACTCAAACCATCGAGATCAGTCCAACGGCCTATACTAACCCCTTTGTCAATGGCGACATCGGCAACAGAACAAACTTTATCAGGGGCAGGTTCCTCAGTAGCCTCTTAGCGGACAAAGGCTGGGTGGCCACTGGCGATGCTCGCAGAGCTGGGGGCTCAATCGAACTGGCGACTACTCGGAATCGGCGCTCAGGGCTAGGGCAAGTCATCCAGAATGATGGTCTTCACAAGGGTGAACAGACGATCAGCTTCGGGCTCAAGAACATCGAAGGAAGCAGGCTAAATCGGAAAAAGAACAGAGTAACTGTGCAGCTTTGGGGAGTTGACGGACAGTTCAATTCAAAACTAGGAGAGGGCACCGGACTAGATCAAGTGGGTACCCTGCCTCTAGAAAAAGAGCTGTTATTCGAGAGAACTTACGGTGGTGAAAAAGGCGAATTCTTCAGGTCCAAGTCATTCGAAGCAACAGTTGATTTAGGCAAGGGCTATCAGCATTTAGTTGCTCTAATAGAGACAGACCGAACCGACGACCGGGGTGATTCCGTTGCACTAGATTACTTTGAACTCAGCACCGAAGGAGTGCCACAAGGGGCGCTTCCCATATCAGATTCATCACCGATCACTGCTCCTGACCCAGTCACTCCCGACCCAGTCGAACCAGATCCGGTTACTCCCCAACCACCCGTTCAACCAAATCCAGGGAACCAGAACTCTGGTTCATCCGATCCTTATAAGTTGCCGGGCTGGATAGCTCAGTTCAGCTTCGATGAGGGAAAAGGGCCAGTTGCCTCTGACACCAGTAGCTTTGGCGACCAGCACCGGGGTGAACTACAAGGTAGGGCCAGATGGAGACAAGGAATTAAAGGGAGTGCAGTCAATATCCTGCGAAGGGGCGGTCAAGTCGAGGTAGAAAACTCGCCTAGTATCAACTTAGATACCCATGACCAGCGGACAGTTTCTGTTTGGTTCAATGCAGATAGAGCCTCAAAGCTTAGCGGTAGACAGGTAATCTATGAAGAAGGTGGCAGTACCCGCGGACTGAATATCTATCTAGACGACGACAAACTGTTTGTCGGTGGATGGAACAGGCCCAAGAATGAAAGCGGCTGGTCTGGAACATGGCTAGAAACTGATAAAGTCTCATCGGATACTTGGCACCATGTCACTCTAGTACTCGACGGAGATGGAAACCTTGCACCTGACGCGATGCGTGGCTATCTAGATGGTGAACAGTTCGGTGCAGGCGCTGGCTCTCAGCTCTGGGGACATGGAGATGGCATTGGTATCGGCGGTGTAGTAGGTACAACCCGGTTCCACGATGGTAAGGCTCAAGGCCGCAGCCTCGCAGGTTCGATCGATGAGGTTTCTATATTCAACGACGCGCTCAACGGGAGCCAAATCGAGACGCTCGCAGACCAGTCCCTCTTGTAATACTAAATCTGAGTCCGGTGACCCCGGTTCAAAGTGATAAGTCGCGGGGCGCTAGCATTGCTACGCCCTTCGACAATTCAGGAGCAAGCAATTAGGGTTTGCGATAGGCACAAGAAGAGAGTGAATTAAACAGGCTCACCGCGAAGTTCTGCGGTGAGCCTGTTTACTGTGCACATGTCTGGAGATAGAGTAGGCTCTAGTCTAAGAAATTGAAGATATTGAAGATAGTGCCAAGCAGACGCCCAATTGGATTAACCGCTAGCCCTACCGTATCTGAGAATGTGGCTAGCCCAGATCTATCAACAATAATCACGTCGTCTTCTCTTAGAAGGGGGTTGGTTTCTTCGTTAGCGCCATCACTTAGATCGATGGCGACCGAACGCTCTTCTACTGACCCATCTGCATTGAGTCGAATCAATCCTACTGCATCGTTATCAGCTCTTCTCGTATCGAAGCCACCTGCGGCAAGTAAAACTTGGTTGAGTGGTGTGTTCGGCGTTACCTGAACAGGTCCTGGTCTGTCTACCTCACCGACGACATAGACGGTGACTGCTTCTGGCGAGAAGTTAGCCTCGCCAATCTGAGCGGCTTCGGCAGGACTCAGGGCTGTGGCGACGGGGATATTGATAGTATCGCCTGAGCGAAGCACAACGTCGCTAGCCATATTGCCCTCTTGCAGCAGACTGAGTAGGTTCACTCTTAGTACCTGAGCCTGGCCAAAGCGATCGGGGCGATAGACCTCAATGTCTCGGATGTCTGCTTCAGAGGAGACTCCACCTGCTAGCCGTAGGGCATCTGTCAATCTAGGAAAGGTAATAGCGCCGTTACCTTGAACCGGCACAGTGTATGTGCCTGGTCGCTCAACCGCGCCGACAACACCAACCTGGAGGGGGCGAAGGGTTGTCGGTGATAGAGAGACACTAGGCGATCGCAGATAAGGCGCGTATCGCTGTTCGACTGCATCCGATGCTCCAGCCAAAGTCAGTCCGCTCAGAGCAATCTGACCAGTTACTGGCAGGCCAATCGTGCCATCTGAAAGGAGGGTAAAATCTCCACCATATTCGGGTGCTCCATACACCTCGATGCGAATCCCATCGCCAGGCCCTAGGACATAGTTGCTCTCCCATCCGGCAAAAGACCCTGGTGCGGCGGTTGGTACCGAAACACTGACGTCAGTTCCGACCGGATTTGATGATGGCACTGTAGCAGGTACTGACAGAGACGAAGTCGGCGCAGAAGAGCTGCTAGGCAGAGTGGGTAGAGTGTCCTCCTGTGAACTCTGTAAGATAGGAGTAGCCTGCTTAGTTCCAGATGTACTCTCTGCCAGTGCGCTTTGAGAAGAAATCGTAGTTCCGAGACTACACACCACTAAAACAGTGGACAGGCATTTGACAGCATCAATGCATTCAATAGAAAGTGGCTGAAAAATAGACTTCATAGCAAGCAATCAACTCAATATTAATTTCCACGCTTTCTCACTATCTGATCGACCATTCGGCTTAGGGTACAGATCGAGGAGAAATTCTTCCAAAGTTAACCAAACATAAACACTTTAGTGGCTCTCTATCAAGCTAGAGTAAAGACATCTGGTTATGGTGTTAGTAAACCCTATTCTAAATTCTTTCTTCGGACATTAGTCCTCATCCGGACACTATCGAATTCCGTTGTCAGCCTCAGGACAACTACCTACCCTTTCTGAAGTTTGCATAAAGATAGAGCTCGCTGGCAACACTTCATTTTTTCGATGTACTATAGTTTTACGCAGATGGGAATACGTACGTTGCATTCTTTTGTTCTGTGCTGTAGCTCATGTTTTGATGCATAAGCGCAGGCGCTAGGCAGGTTTCAGTTGGTTGATAGATTAGGTGCTCTAGACCGCTCGAGTCTGCACTGACTGTTGAAAATACGTGCGCACAGTTGCTGTGCGTGGTAGTATGAGCCTGTCAGCGTCAATTCGAGTATCTACTGATCGTTATCTACTGACTGTTTTTAGGACGTGTTTCCAAACTACTAAGAGTGCATCCGCTCAGGCTGAGCCCAGGTTTAGGCCAAAGCTAGTTTGAGCTAGATTCAGTACAACTTCTTAAAGTAACTCTAAATGCAGCAAATAAATACACCATCAAGCAATGCGCTGCGGTCTTCTATGAAGGTTGCAAACCCATTGACGAATGCTTTTTCCAAAGCCGTCTTTCTTGGTGCCGCTCTGCTGAGTGCAGCCCTGGTTGTTGCTAGCCCAGCGCAAGCTCAAACGCTCAAAGGCAGCGTCGATCTAAGTGGTTCGACTAGAGTAGGCAGACCTAACGGTGCTGCTCCCTCAGGTACTCCAATCAAGTTTGGCGGTGCTATCGACACGAGTGCGACCGGTGAGTTCTCCGGAATCATGTCTGGGCAAACTCCAAAGCTCAGCAAAATCAAGCTGACTAGGGATGCGTCTGGAACTTACTCTACGCCTGCAATTGAAAGCTTCATCAACTTCGGTAAAGTCGATTTTGGTGGCGAGATGGGTAAGCTCACTTTCGATCTCGATGCGTCGACGTTTGATCGAGTGCTTCCCTCCGAGTCTCTCAAGCTAGTCTCTAACGGCTTTACTGGCGTGTTCAAGTTTAACGGCAACACAGTTGGCGATGGCTTTGGATCTTTCTCTGCCTCTCGTGTTGGCGGTACAGAGTTTGACTACGACTTGAACGTAGGTGCACCTGTTCCTGAGCCTTTGACTATTCTCGGGACAATGGCAGCAGCTGGTCTGCTAGGCGTTGGTAAGCGAGAGCTAGACAAGTCAGGCGCTGAAAAGTCTGACGATGTCGCCTAGTCAATTCTGGAATAATCCGGTTCTAGGACAATTTGATGGAGCGTTCCGTTTTGATGCCAGTCTGGCCAGTTAAGTTCTTTCATCTGTATTTGATCGGAACTGTAACCGGACTGGCAACTGTTTATCTAACACTTGTCGATCGAATCGGCAATGAGAGCTTGTTTGGCAACGGCTGTCTCTTTTGGGGCGGCTGTCTTTACTTGCTCTGGCAGAAGCGGCGCGACTTCTCGTTCGGCAGCGACCCCGTTTCTAGTATTATCGGCCTACTGATAGTGGCTTTGGTGCTAGTCAGGACGGTTTCGCTGCCTACTGAGGCAATGCTGCTCGCCTTTCCATTCTTTTCTGTATTGGGCATTGCGCTGTTATCTTCTGGGTGGCGCCGAGTAGGGCAGTTCAAAAATCCTCTGCTGATTTTGTTTTTCCTAGGGTTGCCACAGCTTCTCATAGGGGCTTTTTTTGATATTTCTGTGATTACGGCAAAGGTCTCAGCCTTTATGCTTTGGTACACAGGCTTCGATGTTGTTCTAAGGGGTGTCTTCATTTACTTGCCCGGAGGAAGTATCGAAGTATATAAGGGGTGTTCTGGCTTGGGAAACATGCTGTACATGCTTGGCATCTCCGTCATGTTTAGCGTTTTTCTGCCTATCAGTCGCTCTAAGCGCATACTTGCTGTCTGCGTAGCTGTAGGTTTAGGTTTTTTTATCAACGCCATTCGAGTGGCTTTGCTAGCTGTACTAGTTGCGAACAGTACAGAGGCTGCTTTTGATTATTGGCATCTAGGCGGCGGCTCGCTAATCTTTTCAATGCTGACGGTGATGGTCTTTGGCTGCTTCTACATCCTGTTGATCAAGTGGCAAACCCGCAAAAGGTACAAAGGCGAAAGCTTTTCAGATAGCTTTTCAGACATAGGTCTGATGGACGACTGGGACCTAGTGGAAGATAGAGACCTAGTAGAGCCTCAGAAAATAGATCTATGAAGCTCGAAAAAATATGGATACCTGTCTGGCGGCTGCTGCTGCTGACAAGTTTTGGTGGTGTTTGCTTTGCTCTGTTAACGGTCATTTTGAGGCCGACTGCTACGAGCGCAGAGGTGGCGCCTTTCGATTTTCCTGACCAGTTGCCCTTAGCAAATTGGCGGCTGGTCGAGACTGAATCCTTAGAAGGGCCTGGCCCAGGACAGCAAGGTGCTCTGTATCGGTATGCTCAAATTGCTGCTCAGAGTGATTCTCAGCCCGATTTTCAGAGTGACCGCAGCTTGGAGGTAGAGCTGTGGTATGGCCGAAATGGCAATGTTTGTAGAAGGCTGCTACAGCAAGAATTAGCCAAAGATGATGGGATGGCTGGCGAGGGTGAGATAGCTGGCGAAATAGATAGCGAGCAGGCACAAGCTCCCTCTATTCACGAAACCGCTGACGGTTTATACAGATATGGCAGCCAGTCAGGGGAAAGCTATCTACAGTCGGTAATTGATTCTAGGGGCGATAATTTGGTCAGCTATGACCAATTTGTTCGCAATCGGTATCAGTATTTCCTTCGCCCGCAGTCGATGCTTCGGTGGCTTGTGGGTAGGGAAAGTATCGTCGGTGACCATGACTGTTTGAGTACTGAACTATTGCTAACAGCTGACCCTAATTCAGCGACTGATAACCGCGTTCCGCTTGAATCGGCTTGGCAGGATTTGTCCCGATGGGGACGCGAGCAGCTGAATTCAAAGTCATAAGCTTCCTTCTGGGTACTCGTTCGACGAAAAGCAGTGCTGCCGAACACGGTAGATGGATTCTTAGCTTTTTTATTCACACTTTATTGACATGACTTCAATTCAAAACAATCCGGCTTCAGCTGGAAATAGCAGCGTCACTAGCGGTAGAGTCGATTCACTCTGGGATTTTAGCTCAAAAGTACTGCAGTCTGTTCGAGTCTTGCGCTATGTCGGCTACGGACTGCTGCTGATGGCAATTCTAGACTTGGGAGAAACTGTGATCCCACCTCAGTTTATGAATCCCTCTTGGGAGTTTCAAACTATGGGGACGCTAGTTGAGCGTGTGCCTGTGCCCTTAATTGGATTAGCACTCGTCTTCTTTGGAGAAAATAGCGGCCGCTCTAAGCGCGCAAAGATCATCCTTAGAGTGCTTTCCTGGCTATCGCTGCTCGTTGCCGCTTTGTTTTTTCTGCTGGTCCCTATTGGTGTGCTAAATACTGTACGTATTGATGAGCAGACACAGCAGAGACTAGACATTCAGCTCAGCCAGGGAATAGAAGAGCTACAGACTGTGAATAGTCAGCTCGAAGAGGCCAGTACCGTTGATGAGCTTAGCACTTTGCTAGCGGCGCTTTCGGGTGGTGAAGTACCGGTGATCGAAACTAGTCAGGACTTACAGGCGGCAAGAACTGGGTTGGAGACAGCTATAATAGATGGAGAAGCTAGTCTTCAAAGAGACGCGAGTAATGCGCTGGCAGCGCAGAGAAGAAGCCTGCTGAAGCGCTCTGTTAAGTGGAACCTTGGCGCAATCATTTCTGGCGCTTTGTTCTTTACTATTTGGAAAGGCACTGGATGGGCGCGTCGTTAGAGCGCTCTCTAGAGTGCTTTCTATTGAGTGACACTCGCTAAATGCGTTGCGATCAGTGCATTGATAGTAGAGACATCAAAGCGATCGCGCGCTTCGCTCTCGGCCACCTTAGCAATCTCCTGACTCTGCTGAGGCTGATTCCGACAAGTCAGGATCATCTCGGCCAGTAGCTCCGGCTGTTCTGGCGGGCACAGCCAACCGTTTCTTCCAGCATCTACTAGCTCAGTGGCGCCGCCTGCTGCCGCTGCAATCACTGGCGTTCCGCATAGCATTGCTTCTACGATTACTCTGCCAAACGGCTCAGGCGCTGTAGACGTGTGCGTGACCAAGTCGCAAGCCCCCATCAATTGGGGAACATCCGAGCGAAATCCAAGGAATCTAACGCGATTTTGTAAGCCTAGCTGCTCAACTTGCTGATGAATCTGAGTCACGTACTCGTCTTCGCCGAAAAGAGCATCGCCGACTAGTATAGCTTTGGTGTCTTCTGGACATAGGGTGAGTGCCTCTATCAGCACATGCTGTCCTTTCCAGGGAGAAAGGCGGCTAAAGTGACCTATCCAGAAGCCGCCAGCTAGCCTGAGTGTCTCTTTTAGATGGCTGATATCTGAAGGCGTGATCGCATACTGACGACTATCAAAACCGTTATAGACCACTCGGCAAAGCTGCGATCGCCCTCCAGCCGCCACAAAAGCTGCTTGACTTGCCTGCGAATTAGCAATGATCAGCGAGGCCAGTCGATTCGCTAGCGTCACCAGCACCCTGCGGTTAACCCGGCTGAAGTGATCGGGCGAGATAATATCGTGTAGATGATACACCAGCGGACGTCGGCTGAGCACGCTAGCTAAGGCTCCGACCACAAGCGCCTTAGGCGTATTGGCATAGATAAGATCATAGCTGCGCGCCGTGTTTGCGATCGCTCGCACCAGCGGCAGTAACTGACCTACGCTGCGCAGGCTCTGAAACAGGCTGCTCTCTTTGCGAACGTCGATCGCCTCTGTAGTGAATACAGTCGTTGGAATCTGGTGCTGTGCTAGTAGCTGCCGGAAAGGACCGTCAGCTAGCAGTCCTACCATTGAGCTTTCACGGTACGGTTTGGCAATGTCTAATAGGCAGAGTTCAGCGCCGCCGGGCGTGCCGCTTTGATCTAAAAATAAGATTTTCATCGAATATATTTACAGCCAAAAGTGTCTAGCAGCAGAATCTAGGTGGTGGGCAGCAGTAGAACATCTCTAACCTTTTGAGCGATTGTGGGCCAGCTGAAGTTCTGGGTGGCATAGTCCTGGCAGGCCGATCTATCTGGCAGATCAAGCTCTTTAGTCAATACCTGGCGAAGCGTCTGGACAATCGAGTCAGTATCGGCCCCTTTCATAATCAGGTCGGGCGAAAGGTCTGTTAGCACCTCGGGCATGCCGCCGACTGGCGTACACACAGCGGGCGTGCCGCAGGCTAAGGATTCTAGTAAAACTAAGCCAAACCCCTCCAATGACTGACTGGGCATGACCGTCAGGTCAGCGGCCTGATATGCCACGGGCAGGTCTGCCTCAGGCAAAAATCCTAGAAAGCGAACATTATCTACTAGACCTAGTGCCTGTGCCTGTTCTTCTAATTGCGATCGCAGCGGCCCTTTCCCAGCGATCGCCAGCCAAACTTCAGGAACTGTCTGCTTCAGCTGTGCTAACGCTTCTAGCAGATTATCTATCCCCATGCGATGAACCAAACGACGGGGCGTAAACAAAATAAAGCGATCTTGAGGCCAGCTTAATTGTTCGCGCGCCTGCGATCGCGTCATCGTCACTTGAAATTGATCCGTGTTCACCCCGCCAGGAATAACGTGTATCTTCTGCCAGGGAACCCGATACTGCTCGTGTAGGATTTGACCAAATGCTCGGCTCAAGACGATGAAGCGATCGCAGCGGCGATACACCTGCTGCTCCATCCAGCGCTTGATTGTTATACCCAGCTTACCTGCACCTTCTTTGTCACTTTCTAACGCCCAAGGTCCATGAAAATGGCAGGTTACAGGCACCCCCATCGGCAACTGGCCCAGTAGAGGCAATCCGTACAGCGCAAAATGTAGATTGATCGCGTCGCTTTCTTTGTCGCTCCTACGGCGATTTTTATAGCGGCTGCGTGCCTGCCACAGCCTTTGCCAGAGTGATGCCGCCGGATCGGCTAAATTTGTCAGCTCAACCGAAGACTTCGCCGCCGCCTCTGGAAATCCAACCCCACAGAGTTCAACCTCATCGTTTAGCTCTGCCAAACTGTAGGCCAGCTCATAGACATAGCGGTCTAGTCCTCCTGGCGCATCAGGGAACCAGGCATTACCCACACAAACAATATAAGCAGGCGCAACCGACTGGCGAGCTGTTTTTGTAAAACGCTCCGAAAGGGCCACTACTCACCTCAATAATCTAGACAACACACGTTGGAATCAACTCATCGTTTAGGAAATATCCCTATCAGTAGTCAATGGTACGCCAGCAAGCAACAGGCTTAATCAAACGGTCTTTGAAATCGCGGTCTTTGAAATCGCGGTCTTTGAGATTACAGTCTTTGAAGTACAGTCTGATATCGTCGCAAATTACCTGTATTCGAGATTATCTTCCATCTACGCACAAATACGGTCTCCATCAGATACCTTTATCGAATATTGAAAATACCTCTTCTAACCAGTGTCTTTGCCCCTAGGATTGCTGACAGGAAAGAATAATATGCTACTAATACGATGGCTCTATCCTTCCCATCTGCACCCTTCTAGACCAAACAATGCTGTTATTCTTAGTGCCTCTAAAAAGCGCGAAGGCATCCAACTCATGGGAGAACATCTGCCAGCTGCTAGAGCGAACACTCAGATCGCTATGCGCTCAAGATAGCCCAGACTTTAGGGTTTTAGTTGTCTGTCACGAACAACCCCATCTCAAATTTCAACATCACGCAATTGAGTTCCTACGCGTGGACTTCCCTGCTCCTAACCGCATCAATTATGAAGACGAGTATCCCTTGCGAGAGACCAGAAGAGACCAACAGCGCAAACTTTTGACTGGGCTTTTGCATTCGCAGCAGCGCCCGCCCTCGCATATCATGCTCATGGACGCAGACGATCTGGTTTCTGATCGCCTAGCCGCGTTTGTCAATCAGCATAAAACTGAATCAGGTTGGTATATAGACAAGGGGTTTGAGTATGTTGAGGGCAGCAGACAGCTGTTTCCTATTACAAAACGTTTTTATGGTAAATGTGGCTCATCTCACATCATTAGATTCGACATTCTAGCGAAAGTCGCTCAAACAACATCACCCGAAGCGGTTAGTCCCAGATTTCTACATCATCAGCAGGTTAGAAGAAATGTTGAGCAACTAGGATTTTCCTTGTCACCACTGCCTTTCTACGGCGCTATATACATCACCGACCATGGCGATAACGCATGGGCCTCTCCAGGTATGCTAATAAAAAGATATGGTCAAACGCCGCCAGCCTTTATCTCGTTCTACCTGAGAAAAGTACTCAAAAGCTTTTTTTCAAAAAAAAAGGATGCTGCTTTGATACAGGAGTACGGGCTTTATGACTTAGCATCCTGACAACAGCGTCCTGACACCTAGGTAAAAAGGTAGAAGTTAGATAGAAAGGTAAGAATGGGCTAAAAAGGCAGGCGCTAGATGGAAAAAGCCAAACAAAGAAAAGACTAGTATGTTGCTGATGCGATGACAGAGGTGGCAACATAAGTGCTTTGCCAAATGAGCTATCACCTTAAAATACGCTATCAGTTATAAAACTAACCCGTCTAACCGTTCAAGCCCTACTTTCAGAGTTGAGAAATGCTTTTATTCTTAGTTCCCTTGAAAAGTTCAAAAGTATCTAATTCGTGGGATAACACCTGTCTACTGTTAGAGCGTTGCCTTCGTTCTATCTGTGCTCAAACCCATGCAGACTTTAAAGTCTTAGTTATTTGTCACGAAAAGCCGCAGCTCACGTTCCAACATGCCGCTATTGAGTTTCTATCAGTAGATTTTCCACGACCGAAACCGGTCGATTACAACGAATCGTTTCCGATGAAGGAGCCCAACCGAGACAAGCACAAAAAAGTTTTGTTTGGTCTTTTGCATGCTCAAACGCTGATGCCTTCTCATGTTGTCTTTATGGATGCGGACGACCTGGTCTCACAGAACCTGGTCGCCTTCGTCAACCAAAATGTAAACGAGCCCGGTTGGTATATAGGACAGGGCTTTGAATATATCGAAGGTAGCGAGAAGCTTGTGTTTATCAAGGAACGTTTCTATGGCAAATGTGGTTCATCTCACATTGTTAGATTTGACCTGTTAGAGAAAATAGTCCAAACCACCTCGATAGAAACGGTTGATCATAGATTTCTACACCATCAAGATGTCAGAAGATTCGTCAAAGACCAGGGTGCTACGCTAGCACCACTGCCGTTCCCCGGGGCGGTTTATGTGACCAATCATGGCGAGAATGTTTGGGCTTCTCGAGGCATCTTGCGCCAGCGGTTCGCGCAGACACCTATCTCAGTTGTATCGTTTTATCTGCGCAAATTCTATAAAGATATAGCTGCCAAAAAGCCTAGTGCTAGCCTTGTCAGTGAATTTAATCTGTACGATTTGAAAGCGCAATCCGAAGCGTGAATCACTTCCCAGTTGACTTAGACAAAGGAATGATGATCTATTTCCTATTTAACGGTTACTCGCCTCATGGAAAACTCTCCGAGCAGAACGCTTAGTTTCTTACTGGTCGCGCCGTCCTATGCGTGCAAACCCGTTACAGGCAGTGGGCAACGAACCTCTTTAATTTACAAAGCGCTGACTCGTTTAGGAAGAGTAGATGTATTACTGCTAGGCGACCAAGATACCGAAGTTTTTAGGCCCTACTTCCCGGGTGCCAATGCACTGCACATTGTGAAGCCCGACGATAGCGCCGCTGCGTTTTGGCAGTTTGTCAGACCTATCAGCCCCAAGCTAATTGACAAACTGACCACCGCGTTTAGAGATAAAAAGTATCTGTATCAGCCGGATAGCAATGTTTCAGCTTTTTTTGACGATCTTCAAGATAGCCACTCGTACGATCTTGTGGTGGGTCGCTATTTGAGGCCGACCGCTCGCGCTGGGGCGATCGCCTCTAAGAAAGTGCCCATTATTCTAGATATTGACGATCGCGATGACGTCGTTTACAAGTCGCGATTAAACCTACCGGGACTCAATCCGGTTGAACGGTTATTCTTGCGCGCGTATTCTCAGCAGACAGAGGCAGTGACAGAAGAACTATTGCCACATTGCGATCACGTATGGCTTACTAGCGAGTCCGACGCGCGCGAGGTCATCCATCCGTCCAAGTCCATTCTGCCAAATATTCCATACACCCCAAGTAACAACCGGCCACAAGCCCTTGAAGAAAACCGAGCCTCCAAAACAGTCTTATTTGTTGGCAGCTACGCTCACAGAGTGAACGCAGAAGGTGTAGAACGGTTCATTTTGAACTGTTGGCCCAAGATTAGCTCGGCGGTAGAAGGTGCGACTCTACGGGTCGTCGGCTCTGGAAATTGGAAAGCGGAAAAGCCGAAGTTCACCCACGTTCCAAATGTCGAGATTGTAGGATTTGTAGATGATTTGGCTGAAGAATACCAGAAAGCATCCTTCACAATAGCCCCTCTGTTCGAGGGTGGCGGCACCAAAATCAAAGTATTAGAAACGCTCTTGTATCAACGCACAGCCGTGATCACAAACCATGCTCAGTACGGCTACGACACCATAAAACATCAGGAATCTCTGTGGGTGGCAGCTACCGAAGCCGAACTGATCGAAGGCTGCATCCAGCTGCTGGGCAATCCTGATTTGCGCGCCGAGATGGCAGCGAAAGGCCGTAAAACGGTCGTCGACGGATACTCATTTGACCGATTCGCTAGCCTGATTCAGTCATCTGTCGAGCAACTGATTGCAGGGGATTGATCGAGAGAGGCTGACTACGAGAGAATTAACAAAGGCCGCTTGAATAGGTGCCGCTCTAATCCTATGCCTATCATCTGGACTATCTACAGGGTTTAGACTGCTTGCTTTATGCCGCTTATGTATAGTGAAGCTGACGTAGAAGATCGCCGGACTCTGCGTATATTTCAGCTAGCTGTGACTCACTAAGCTGTTGCTTCCACTGCTCGATCAAGCTAGGTTTGAAGGCTGACACAGCTGTCTCAAACATCTGACGAGACTCAAGATTAGTGATCCCTATAAAATCAAGAATTTGGTTTGCTTTCCCGACCGGATCTACGCCAAAGGATTCATATCGAATTTCTAACAGCTTATCTGAGGAAAAGTTTCGAGTTGCTGCGATCGCATCTTCTGTAAACCGGCGCCAGGCCCAGATACAACGATGAATATCACTGGTCGCTTCAAACTCATCGCGTCGGTCTAGCTCAACCCAAAACTGAGCGTATGGCCCAAAAGGATACCCGCCTGGTTCGTACTTCCCAGAGTTGGCCGCTCTTTGCGCTAGCCAAGGCTTTTTACTTAGGGAGAGCGCCGAATCTCGCCCATCGCGGACGATATGAATAAACTGTGCGTCTGGAAAAGCTTCACTCAAAAAAGGAATAATGCAGCAGTTACGAGGCGTTTTCTCGACAAAGCGTAAGTCACCATCACCATGAATCCGCATCAGCCACGCATACACCATCTGGTAGAACCGCTTAGCCTTTGCGTGGTTCCAGAGCCCCTCATAGACGCACCTAGCAGCAGCTTTTGTGGCTACCGGCTCGAAATGATAGGACAGCTCAGGCACCTCAGCAAGACAGTCTCCCAAGAAAGTAGTCCCAGAGCGAGCCGCCCCGATTAAGAAGACAGGCCGACTTAGGTTCGGAAATGCCGTAGACCATGCCCGAGCAGGCGTCAACGGACGGTGCTGAGTCCGATACTTATCTCTGTCCATACCCACTGTTCGCTTCGCTAGATAGGGCAAGGTCTTCCAGTTCACAGGCTTGACCAAGCAATCCGATGATGAATGAGAGGAATCTGCTAGCATGCTCATTTGCTTTCGTGTCAAAGCGTCAGGCGCTTTGTTTTCTTTTCCAAGCGTCAGGCGCTCTGTTTTCTTTTCCAAGCGTCAGGCGCTTTGTGCGGATACGAATTGCTCAACCGTAATCCGCTGGTCAGCCGCTACATCGCGTAATACCTGGGATTCGCCATTCGGCCACTTTACAGTGATCACACTCGCCTGCTGATGAGTCCCCAATCCAAAATATACTTGATAGTGCCCCTGAGAGAAATAAGACCCCTCCGAGCCGCCTACAAGCTGAGTTTGGCTGCCCTCTGGTGTCTCTACCGAAACAGCCGCTCCAATTGCCTCTAGATTGCCTTCTGCGCCCTTTAGCACTAGCGATAGCCAGTGCGATTCTGTTGGCCGATCGACCCCTTTATTCTTGAAGAGTCGAACCTGCCATTGTTCGTTAGAATCTTGCTCTCCAAAGCGCCCCATCAGCCGATAAAGTGGCGAGTCTCGGCGCTGTGCGAACAGCAAGTCTCGAAATCCGTCGTTGTTGTAATCTAGCCAAGAGCAGCGAGCCTTCCTTTGCTTCATTCGCCGCCAGCCAATCATTCTAGAGAGACGTTCTCTCAAGATAGCTGTCTCATTAGAAAGTAGCTGAGTTCGCTTGAAAGTTTGATTAGGTTGTTGGCGATATAGCCCACCTGGGATCGTATGCAGATCGATATATCCATCATTGTCATAATCAACCCAATTGGCACAGAGACTGTAGTCCGGTAGACCGCGCTTTGCTGGGTCTTCTAGCTGATAGCTGTCGTCGTTTTGCTTTTGCAGTAGATAGCTTTTTGCTTTGCCTGATATATAGACATCCGAACTCCCGTCTCGATCAAAATCAGCAACAGTGAACTGTTTGTTTTTATGATCTGCTAGCTTTCCTAATGGCTCAGATCGAAAAGTATCGCCTTGGTTGTAGTAGATAGTTAGCTGCTTGTCTTGCGTTGCAACTAGGTCTGGGCGGCTATCGTTGTTCGCATCAAACCAGACAAATTCGCCTGCTCGCGGCAGATTGAGATTGACTGACTCAGCAATATCCTCAAAGGCGCCGTCGGCTTGCTGGTGAAAAAGCTGATGGGGACGCTCAATCTTGTCAGAAGCGTTGCGACCGCACGAGTTAAAAATATCGAGTCTGCCGTCTCTATCAAAGTCCACCCAGGCCGACTGCCGGGCTGCACAGTCGTCTTTGAACAGTTCTACAAGAGCGGTTTGATCTTCGAACGTTTCGCTTTGCTGAGGATTACCTTGATCAGTTAGGTCAGCGTTAATCTGTCTGACGTTTCCTTTGCTGATGAAGAGCTCGTCGTAATATCGTTCTGGAAATAGGCGCATCTTTCCGTGAATACCGCCTCTGCCGATGAAGACGTCTGGTTGCCCATCGGTGTTGATATCGGACCAAATCATGCTGTGGCGATCGCGCCACAGCAGCTCAAAACTGTGCGAGTTCGGTGTCAAAGCATCTTGTCCGATAAAGATAGCGCTCAGCGGCAAAGCCTCTTCTACCTGCACTCGGTGAAAAATTCCGATCACCAATTTTTTAGATTGATTTTCTTTCGATTCAAATTCTAAAACGCCACCAGGACTGAGATTAAACTGCATCCGACTGGCTGTGATGCCGGATGGGAGCGGTATTTTTTCAAGCTCAACGGTGGCCTTTGCCTGCTGAATTAGCTCTACATTGGCGGAGAGCTCAATAGAGCCGCTGATCTCTCCGAAGGCTTCGGTGTTTTTAGCCGCGAGGTGAAGATGGTTCCGCTGCCGATAGATATATAGTCCTGGCGTGTTCATCTGGGGCGATCGCACCGAATTTTCAAGCCCAGGGAACTCCCTATCTTGGCTTAGCCCACTAGCTACCAGCCTATCGACAAAGTTGCCATCGCCATCACCGATCAAAAGGCTCTGCTGAGAGCTGTGATTAGTTGTAAAGATATCCAGGTTTCCATCTTGATTGATGTCGGCTACGCCGATATCGTTGAGGTCATAGTCGGCCACCTTAATCGGCACAGATTCGAACTGGGCTCCCAACTTGATAGAAATTGGCTCTAGGAAAAAAGAAAGCGCGATCGCTGCTACGAGAGCAAAAACCGCTAAAGATACCAAACCAACTATTGCGCGGTGCCGTTTTAGATATTTCATCAGCTTGTTGATCTCGCTCTATCCTGTTCTATATCAGTCTTAGTTTCTAATTGACCTAAATTCAAACATTCCGGGTCGTAGTCATACAATTCGTTAAAAGCATCACGCAGAACAAACGCATATTCGCTATGGATTCGCTATGGAGTGGAGACGAAGTTTAAAGATTCTGTAAAAGTATAAATAGGCTCAACTGAACACAGCGCTGCGGTATTGAAACATGTTTCTATCTAGATGTTCTATATATGGACACATGGGGACTATTCTATTGAGGCTCTAGTCCATAATCTATACTTTCCACCACGTACACACTCTACCCTCTGGAAAGCTTCGAGCACGCATTGGAAGAGCATTGGAAGAGTCCTAGAAAAGATAAGCTGAGGAATGACAGTGGCTGATAGACCTATTTTCATAGTTGGCAGTGAGCGATCAGGAACAACTCTGATGCGATCGCTCATCAACGCTCATCCAAACATATCCTGTGGGGATGAAACCCACTTTCTCTCCTGTCTAGAAGGTATCGTTGGCTCTAAATGGCGACTTATACAAGACTACCCCTTTGAAAAAGAATACTGGTACGAAAAGATCAAAGAGCTATTCGACGGCTTTAAGACAGAAGCAGCCGAAAAACAAGGCAAATCCCGCTGGGGCGACAAAACGCCCATCTACGTTCTCAAGCTGGATTTCATCAATACGCTCTTTCCGGATTGCCAAGTCATTCATATGATCCGCGATGGCCGAGATGTTGTCGCATCTAGCATGGATAGGTGGGGATACAAGCGAGGGCTAAGTGCTACCAAGCGATGGGGGAAAAGTGTCAGAGCCGGTCAGGCGTTTGGTCGCAGCGTGTCGCCAGAAAAGTATATCGAAATTAGATACGAAGATCTGGTACTAAACCCAGAACCCACAATGCAGCAAGTATGCGAATTTTTGCATGAACCCTGGGAGCCATCGCTTCTAAAACAGGGCACTTACAAGAGCGAAATCACAGAGAAGAGAAGACAAGCCGCTGGCAGCAGCGACACTTTGTTCTACGCTTCTCGTATTGGCGTTGGCAAGAAGAAGCTTGATCCCCTGGTTAAAAGCTTATTTCGCTACTACTCTGGCTCCCTTCTCAAAGAACTCGGCTATTCGTAAGCAACGCTCACTCCTAGGACTACAGAGCGCGGACTACAGAGCGCGGACTACAGAGCGCCAGGCGGGTTCTTTCACAAGCATTCCCTTGCTGTGTCGAGAGCCCGCTTTCACACAACTATATTTGACCCATAAAGTTCCTGTAAAAGTGCAATATACAGACTGCTTGTTTTAGTTAAAACGCTTGTATGTTTAGCGTATGTGTATATCTACCCGTTTTTCCCACGTATTCACCATCGGCCCTTCCTCAAAGAAGCAACGTCGCCGGTGACTTATTCTTTCGTGAACATCCTCTCTACAAGCAAGTGAGTTAAGGAATTCATTCGTAAGCTGAAGAATTTGTTCGCGAGCTGTGGCTAACAATGCTGAGCCGACAGTGCCTAACAATGCTGAGCCGACAAAGGTAATGAGCGCAAAAGAACGGGTTAAACACTTTTTTGCGCCGTCTATTCCTTGTGCTATCTGCCTTTCGTGCTACCTGTTATTTCCACGTCAGTAGTTCCGCGTAAATAGTTCTGCGCAGATAGTTCCGCGCTGGGTCTAGAGCCAATATCTGAAAATATTGATGTCTGTAAATTTAGTGTATTAGTACGAAATTCTTACGGAATCTCAAACGCACTGTCCGAACCTAATGTCTAAATGACTACCAAACCTACTGACAGCGTAGTTGCTGCCAGCACTTGCTGTCGTCGGCATTTTTAACGAGCAAATTGACGTGGTCTTTTTTTGCGACTATGTCCTGTGCTTGCTCTTCAATATCAGCTCTCGATCTACCAAATCAGTATTGAAACGAACAGTCTCGAATATTGATCTGGTTTCAACGCCTGCTTAGCGAAAATAGTCTCTGGCAAAAACAGCCGCTGGCGAAAGTAATTGCGACTATCTAGCTATTTCCTTGACCTAGCTATTTCCTCGACCAAACTTTCTACCCACCCAAAGCAAAGCTATCATGTCGTCATCTCTGAATATTTCAAATATATCTAATCAGCACATATCTCATGAATATTCATATTTTCTAGAGGCTGAACGAGATATTCTGAGGCAGCGTCAGATAGGACCGGATTCAATCTTCTTTATTGATACAGCTGTAGAAGATTTTGAGCACATAGTTTCTGGTCTCTCTCTTGCTGACGGCAAGATTGTATTGCTTGACCCTAGTAAAGATGGCATTGCTCAGATGAGTGAGGCGATCGCAGAACATATCGGCGTCTCTAGCATTCATATATTCTCCCACGGCAGCGCAGGCAAGCTGCAGCTGGGCTCAGCGGAACTTAGTCTTGGTACTTTGCAGACCTATCAGGATGAGTTGATCGGATGGAACCAGGCACTGTCCGATGGCACTGATATTCTGCTGTATGGCTGCAATCTAGCCGCCGAGGCCGAAGGCAATGCGTTGATGGCTTCTCTTGCAGAGCTGACTGGCACCGACGTGGCTGCCTCTGATGATCTCACTGGTAGCAGCGTCTTGGGCGGAGACTGGGACCTCGAAGTAAAAACTGGCAGCATAGAAGCAGAGGTCGCCCTATTGTCAGCAGCAATGGCTAGCTTCGACTCGGTACTGGCGTTACCTCAAAGTGGGATTGTTCTGCACCTAGAAGCAGACAACGGTGTAACAACCGACAGCAACGGAGTTGTCACTGTCTGGAATGACCAGTCTGCTTCTGGCAACGACTTGTCAGGCTCTGGCGATCCTCTGTTGGTCAGCAATGAACTCAATGGTCACGATGTAATTCGCTTTGACGGCTCAGGCGACAAGCTAGAGCGAATTATGAATCTGAACGACCTGCCCGGTGGAAATGCTGATAGAAGCGTATTCATGGTGGCCAAGTACAACGGTGCTGGCTATGGTGGATTTGCCTATGGCGATGACGAACTCAATGAGACTTTTGGCCTGATAGTCGATCCGTTGGGTGAGCTAGTCGTTCAAGGTTGGGGCAATGACAATGACCAATTTACCGGTAGTGCGGGGACTGGACAAGGCTGGATTTCTCAGGCTGCTATTTTGAACGCTGGCACTCTCAACCACTTCAAAAACGGCGCTGTTATTGACGTTGCCACTCACGACTTTAATACCGACCTCCAGCAGCTAGTGGTAGGAGCCGAAATTGACAGCGCACCCTACGTCAACATGGACGTAGCCGAGATCATTGTCTATGACCGAGCCCTTTCAGAAAGCGAACAAGAGGACGTTCAGAATTTCTTAGCGCAAAAATACGATCTGGTAACCATTCGTAACGACTACATCGTTCAAACAAATCCTGAGTTTGTCAATGAGCAAGTTGTTGCAGGGCTAACGCTGCCAATTGATTCTGTCGCCTTGCCAGACGGCCAGATGCTCGTGCTCGAAAAAGGCGGCGCAATCAAAATCCTCGATCCACAGGCTACAAATCCAGTCGCAGCGCCGTACCTCACCCTCAATGATATCAACAGAGACGGAGAGAGAGGTCTTATCTCCATTGCTCTAGATCCTAACTTTGAGACCAATGGATACTTCTATCTCTACTACGCCTACAAAAATGACCCCAACAACGCTGGGCGTTTTCGGATTTCTCGGTTTGTTCATGACGTAGATCACGCGCATATTCAAGAAGAAAAGGTTATTTGGGAAGCAAACGAAGACATCGTTGATCGCAACCACTACGGTGGCAGCTTTGGATTCGGACCGGATAACTATCTCTACCTAGCAACTGGCGATATATTCGATGACCCAGCCTCCGCACAGGATCTAACGCGTTGGGCAGGAAAAATTATTCGCGTCGATCCAGCAGGTGTCAATACTCCGGGCGGTGAGTGGGTGCGCGGCGGAAACAATGATCACCTAATTCCCGATGACAACTTTGGCGTGCTGAGCGATCCAAATGACGAAATTCTCGACGAAATTTGGGCATATGGTCTGCGAAACCCCTTCCGGGGCGGCTGGGATTTAGGCGGCCCAGCAGGCACTGAGCGCTTTTATATTGGCGAAGTTGGCGGTAATGACCAGGCGCTAGCGATGGAAGATCTCCACGTAGCGACGGTTGCTGATGTCGGCGCAAATTTCGGCTGGGATGGCTCGGTCGAAGGAATTACTGGCAATCCGGCGTTTAGCGATCCTATATATTCCTACAATCACGCTGGAGCCAGCCCTAATGGCGGTGCAATTGTAGGGGGGACAATCTACAGAGGAGACCTATATCCCAGCATCTTTGAAGGGGCGTACTTCTTTGCCGATTATGTTCAAGGTTGGATTCGCTATCTCCAGTTTGATGACCAAGGCAATATCGTCGATGCGGTGCCAGGTACACCCGAGGTAGATGCTTTTAACTTCGATAATTCGATCGGTGGATTGGTTTCTTTGCGAGAAGGTCCAGAAGGGGCACTGTACTACACCGATCTGTTCACGGGCGAGCTGCGCCGGATTGCCTACAACGGTAGCGGCAATCTCGCTCCGATTGTCGAGAATGCTAGTGCCGATATTACTAGCGGTCCAGCCAATCTAACGGTGACGTTCAACAGTACCGCGAGCGATGCCGAAGGTGACCCGCTAAGCTATCTTTGGGATTTTGGCTTTGACGGTGACGGCGATGGTGTGAATGACACTAGCACTGATGCTAATCCCACCTATACCTACACCGAGAACGGTCCGTATACTGCTGTCTTGACCGTCTCGGACGGTATCAATACTACGAATTCTAGGCCAGTCAAGATTGCGGTCGGCTCCGCGCCAGTGGTCAATATTACAACTAATCAGCCTAGCGGCTTCTTTAGGGCAGGGGATACGCTTACTGCGATCGCAACTGCCACAGATGACGGTCCCATAGACGAGAACAGCTATGAATGGGATGTGCGCTTCATCCACAACGCCCACTTCCACACAGAAATTAACGACCATGTAGGGACTAGCGTCAGCCACTTCGTCGAAACCACCAATCACGATTTCTCTGATACCACAGGATTTGAATTCTCTGTCACGGTTACAGATGCAGACGGACTCCAGACCACAGAAGTAATCTCTCTTTTCCCGGAGAAAGTAGATCTAACCTTTAACTCGAATCTGCCAGGCGGTAGCGTCGATTTCACACTAGATGGCTTTGCTAGAACCGGGCCATTCGTCTACGACACCGCGATTAACTTTGACCATACAATCATTGCCCCTGAGGTGGTTGCTGTCAGCGGTGATATCTATACATTCGATAGCTGGTCTTTCGGCAGTGACACTAGCTCCCCGGAGCAAACCATTACTGTTCCTGATGCCGACCAGACCATTACCGCTAACTACATCAACAACGGCGCGGCGCCGCTACCGAACGACGGCTTAGTTTTGCACCTAGATGCGGACTTGGGCGTCAGTACTGCGCCTGACGGCAGTGTCGCGGAATGGATTGATCTATCCGGCTCGGGTAATGATCTGGTGGGTTCTGGTGATCCGGTGCTAGTATCAGGCGCACTGAACGGCCACAACGTAATTGAACTTGATGGAGCTGGCGATCAGCTTTCTAGAACACTAGCGCTCAACGGTCTGCCCGCGGGTAACGCAGATAGAAGCATGTTTGTCGTTGCTAAATATGACAGCAACGGCATAGGCGGTGTTACCTACGGAGACGATCGGAGAAACCGGGCCTTCGGTACCGTAGTAGATGCTGATGGAACGCTGCTAGTTCAAGGTTGGGGCGGCGGTAACGATTTCGATAGCAATGTGGCTGGTACTGGAGAAGGATGGCTGATTCAAGAAGTTGTACATGAAAACGGCGTATTGAGTCACTTCAAAGACGGTCTACTAATCGACACTCAAGCTCATGAATACAATACGAAGGTCGTCGACGGTGAAGGGTTTGTGATCGGTTCAGAGATCGACGGTGCGCCCTTCGTCAACATGGACATAGCCGAAGTGATTATCTATGATCGCGCCCTTTCTGAAATAGAGAGGCAGCAGGTTGAAAGCTACTTGCAAGATAAGTACTTTGGCGCTGCGGATAATCAGCCACTAGCCGTGCTTGATACGGTTAGTACCGCTACTGATGTCGCTGTCGTACTGGCCGAAACCGACCTTCTACTCAACGACGACTTAGGCGATACGCCAACGACTATCACTGCTGTAGAAACCACCAGCGCAAATGGAGGAACTATCATCGATAATGGTGACGCTACCTATACATACACGCCAGCTGCTGGTTTCGTTGGCACAGATACCTTTAGCTATACCATCACTGATGTAGACGGTGATACTAGTACGGCGGTAGTAACCGTAGAGGTGAGTGCCACGAATAGTGTGCCGGTAGCTGCTGCCGATAGTGCGCTAACGGGTCAAGACACCGCTATCACCCTGAGTGAAACCGCTCTATTGAATAACGACAGCCTAGGGGATGCGCCCACGACTATCACTACGGTAGAGACCACGAGCGCAAACGGCGGCACCATCATCGACAACGCTGATGGCACCTACACCTACACCCCAGCCGCAGGCTTCGTCGGCGTCGATGGCTTTAGCTACACCATTGCCGATGCAGA
>JBCCOH010000042.1:0-37891 GCA_039111275.1 Cyanobacteria bacterium P01_D01_bin.1
CCCGAAGGGCGCAAACACTTGGACTATCCTTGCTTCGTTAGCAGCCACTGCACAGCAGCGCGGCGATTCGTTCATTGAACAAGTCGCTCACGCTATGGTGCTCAATGATAGAGCTGCTTAGGATTACGCTAAACACGTACTAGCTTTGGCAGTCATAGGTGTATACATAGCAACTTTTTTACACGAGACGCTCTGTAAAGAAACAGCGCCTTCGGTGAACTCGATTTAGATCTAGGCAGCTTTGGGCAACTGCTCGAAGTTGTGAGCGTAGTCTTTTAGCAGTTTATTTACCTGATCTAGCAAGCCAGTTTCCTCACTGCGCTGAATCTCTGTGCGCTCTGGGAAGAACTCGGGCTGATCGAGGCTACGGGCGACCGATTCTGATACCTGCTGAGCAATTAGCTCAGATAGCTTGTTGCGGGCATTTTCTCTTTGATAGCTAGCGCCTTCTTCAGTAGTGGCATACAGAGGTGGCAAGCGATTGAGCGCGTAGGCCGCAACATCGCCCAGGTCGAGCGTTTTCTCACTCTTTGCTTCTACTTCGGCCACTTGCGAAATCGCTTCGGCCAGAACCAACTCTTCCATGACGTTGATAAACTGCTTTCTGGGGACAGCGACGACTTCGCCAGTCAGTAGGGAGCTCATCAACTGATCGAGGGATGTGTATTCTTCAACAGATAGCTCAGAAGCGGTATCGCAAATGCGCCCGACCTCCGCTTCCATAGCAGGGGTTAGGTAGCCATCTTGCAACGCTTGCTCAACTATTTTTTCAATGCTACTCATGCTGGCACAAAGCTCCGTGCGACGATTCCAATGAAATCAATGGGTTGTATGCAAGAGTGTTCCCCATACACAGAGTCACAAAACAGAGTTGTTGATTCGGTAAGCTACTGCTTCTGAGTAGTCAGCCTAGAGATAGTCGCGCTTAGCGCTCGGTATCCGTCATATAGATAAGCAGAGAAAGAAGTCATTGACGGTCGCAGATATTTCGGCAAGATATCTCGGTAATGAAGAGTAGTTAGGTAAGTTGATGGACTATTTTAGTCAGTTTTTTGATCGTCTTTTAGGGTTAAGCGCGCCGGATATCTCTGTGTGGCAGATGTGTGCTAGAGCGGTGTTTGTCTATATCAGTGCGCTGCTGATGGTCAGGGCGATGGGCGATCGCCGCTTTGCCGGTAAGTACGCCACGTTTGATGTAATTGTAGGCATTATGCTAGGCGCGACTTTGAGCCGAGCTATCAGCGGTTCCTCACCGTTTTTCCCAACTTTACTTTCCGCTTTTGCTCTGGTGCTAATGCATCGGCTACTGTCTGCTGCTGCTTTTCGATTCGCCTGGCTAGAGCCGTGGATAAAAGGCGAGCCTAGGCTACTAGTCAAAAATGGCAAAGTGAACAGAAGAGTGCTGTGCCAGACCCATCTCACCGCTCAAGATCTAGAAATCGTGATGCGATCACAAGGCACTTTCTCTAATCTACATTCCGTAGACTCCGCTAGTGACCCGCCCCAAGCGGCTAGGTCCTGGCAGCAGATAGAAGAACAAATAGAAACGGCAACCCTAGAGCCCAATGGCAGCGTCAATATCAAACTGCGCCAGAACGAAAAAGGCTAGACGAAAAAGGCTAAGAATGGCGACTGTCAAAAAGGCTGAGTACATAGCTAAAAGGGACAGTTAGCAGCATCACCACTGGAATAATCTCCAGACGGCCCATCCACATCATCAGCATCAGCGCGCATTTGCCTGGCCAGTGCAGAGAAGGACCAGTGATGCCACTAGACAAGCCCGCAGCCCCTAGCGCCGATGTACTCTCAAAAATGACATCGCTGAGTGTGTATTCGTTGGGCACTATCTTCACCAACACCAAGACGCACACAATTAGACACAGCAGCCACAGCACTAGCAGCACCGCCGCCTCTTCTACCTGTCGACTGGCCTGCTCTGGATTGAGTACCTGATCGTTAATTCGCCGGACGTAGGTTTGGTGGCGGGTTAGTCCCGGCTTGCGAAAATGCCAGAGTATGCCTTCTGCTAGCGCTAACACCCGCGCTAGCTTAATACCGCCAGCGGTCGAGCCGACTGCACCACCGACTATCATTCCCAAACTGAGCAAAAGCTTGTTTGTACTGCTCATAAACTGGACAGACTGCGCGCTAAAGCCGCAGGTAGTCAGCGCTGAAGTCCATTGAAAGATGTTATTGACCCAGGCAAACTGGCCTGACGAACTGAACTGCTCTACTGCGGCAAAGATGCTGCCAGAGAAGATTAAAATTAGCAGCAGCCGATGCTGGCGATCTTGCCAAAGGGCCGATAGTTTGCCGCCTAGAAACTGGTCATGGCGCTCGAAGGCGATCGCACCCATCGCCATCACCAAGACCACCGCCAGCTTTACAGGCGCTGTATAGGCCGACATGCTGCCATCGGTCACGCTAAATCCACCGGTTGAGATCGCCGTCATGCTGTGGTTCAAAGCGGCCCACCAGTTCATTCCAACAATCCGAAACAGAATCACGCTCGCGGCGGTATAGAGGCCGTAGATCGTACAGAGTCGGCGCACGGTGCGCGTCGCTGTGAGCCTAATTCGAGTTTGTCTTCCCTCCGCTTGGTAGAGCGCATATTGATCTTGAAACGGTTCTAGCAGTGCTACGGCAAAGACAATCAGACCTAGTCCACCAATCCACTCGATGAACGAGCGCCACCACTGTAGACAGGCAGGCAGCTCGCTTTCTCTAATCGTCATTGTCAGGCCAGCGCTAGTAAAGCCCGAAAACCCCTCAAACATCGAGTTCAGCGGATTACCAAAATAGCCCACCGTCGGCGTTGCCGCATCGCCTAGCGCCAGCGCCGTAAACCACAGAGGCAGACCACCGATCACGGCAATTAGTCCCCAGCTAATTGCTACGCTGAGCAGTGTCTGTTTGATCGAAACGTCCTCGGACTTTTTGCCAAAGAAATAGAGCAATAGCGCCAGGAGTGCGGTGATAGCAAGACTAGCGACAAAAGGTAAAACCGCAAACCATTCTCTAGCAATTAAACAGATAGGCAAAGATAACAGCAGCATGCCGATGGGAATCAGCAAAAACCTACTGACATCGCGACTGATCGCCGTCAGCCTAATTTTCACGCCTTTTTCGAGTTGATATTGTCTGAATCGATGTATTGATAGAGCTGACGGGCAACAATACCCGCCGGGTCGCTAATCACGTGCACGCCTAGCCGCTCAAACATGCTGGCGTGAGACTGCTGATTGATTAGGCTAATTCGAGTTTTGACCTGGTGCTCTTTGGCCAGCACCATTGCCATGAGATTTTGAGCGTCGTCATGTGTCGCTGCAATCACTGCATCGGCCCGGCCAACTTCCGCCTCGTTTAAGACTTCATCATCACTGATATCGCTGGCAAACGCGCGGATGTCACTCTCTTTTAGAACTTCCCTGGCCTTGGCTTCGTCTTTTTCGATCAGCGCAACTTCGTGATTTTGCTCGACAGCGATTTCAATAAACCTGCGACCTTCTGCGCTAGCGCCCACCACAATCAAATACATAAACAAAGCACATAGTGCATCCATATAGTCGCCACCATCGTAACGATAGAGCGCACAAATAGAGTGTATCTAATGGGTCAGTGCGTAGCTGTGCTAAACCTGACTTTTGACATAGGCGATCGCACCGCGCATCAAGATTGTGTCGTTGTCATCCTCACCCTTTACACAGATGGCATTGGCATCTTGCCACTTTAGCGATCCAGCTAGCGTATCGCCTGTCGTCAGCTTGACTTCGACAGTTTGCTTATCGCGGATCAAGTTTTGGATCTGGCGAATGCTAGGTAGACCGGTATCAAACGCTTGCGCAGCCATAGGGGAAGCCATAGAAACTTTAGGATTGGACCATACTAAAGAAAGTTGCACCTTCAGCTTGCCCGTCTAGCTTCGATGGCAATCGATAGGCTATATATTCGAAGACCCTACGCGAAACCGTTTATGCGACCAAATGCAGCTAGCTTAGAAGAAGCGGTATAAAATGCAGTTCGCACTATTTCTCTCACTTTTGCTATGGCAACGCTTTCGTTTAGCAAGTATCACGGTCTCGGTAACGATTTCGTTTTGATAGACAACCGGGCGAGCGAGGATCCTGTGATTACGCCGAAGCAGGCAGTGGATGTGTGCGATCGCAATTTTGGCATTGGCGCAGATGGTGTCATCTTCGCTCTGCCTGGAAAAGCAGGCGCAGACTACGCTATGCGCATCTATAACTCTGACGGCTCAGAGCCCGAGATGTGTGGCAACGGCATTCGCTGTCTAGCCAAATTCATCGCCGATCTAAAAGCAGAAGATGGCGAAGCGCCTGCGCTGCCGCACACCTATACTATTCACACCTTTGCTGGGATGATTCGCCCTGAGCTGAAGCTAGACGGTCAAGTAACTGTAGATATGGGAGAGCCCATCTTGACAGCGAAGGACATTCCGACAACGTTAGGTACGCCTGAAGGCAAAGCGATTGATGAGACTTTGACAGTAGATGGAAGAAACTGGCAGGTCACCTGTGTGAGTATGGGCAATCCCCACTGCATCACTTTCGTAGAAGATGTCGAAGCAGTGCCGCTAGCGAGGATTGGACCGCTGTTTGAAAAACACGAAGCTTTTCCGGCGCGAATCAATACAGAGTTTGTAGAAGTCGTACGGTCTGATTTTCTGAAGATGAAGGTCTGGGAGCGGGGAGCTGGTCCAACGCTGGCCTGTGGGACGGGTGCTTGTGCGTTGGTAGTTGCTGCGGTGCTGAACGGGAAGTGCGATCGCCAGACAACCGTAGAGCTACCCGGTGGCAACCTAGAGATTGAGTGGGCTGACAGTAACCAAGTCTATATGACTGGTCCAGCAACTTTGGTGTTTGCCGGAAAAGTGAATGTGAACGCAGCAGGTCGGTAGAGTATGGCTTTATTTGTTTTGACTAATGATGATGGGATTGGAGCGCCGGGAATTTTGGCGCTTCAGGCGGCTGTAGATGGAGTGGGCCAGGCGGTGGTGGTGGCTCCAGATACGCACTTGTCTGGGTGTAGTCATCAGCTGAATCGGGGAGGCGTGATTGCCATTGACCGATGCGGCGATACCGAATATGCGATTGGCGGCACACCTGCTGACTGTAGTCGAGTCGCGATCAGTCATCTTCATCCAGAAGCGGACTGGGTGCTTTCGGGTATTAACGCGGGTGGGAATATGGGGTCGGATGTCTATGTTTCTGGCACGGTTGCCGCCGTGCGAGAGGCTGCTTTGCTACGAAAACCGGGTATTGCGATTTCTCAGTATCGGTATCGGTCGCAGCCTTTTGACTGGCCTCGGGCGACTCGACTGGCTCGCAAAGTGTTGAGACAGCTGATGGAGAAAGGAACTCAGCCAGGAGAATTTTGGAATGTTAATTTGCCTGCACCGCCGCTAGACGGTAGTGCTGACGAACCCGACGTTATATTTTGCAATCAATGCACTCAGCCGCTGCCGACTGAGTTTGTGGTTGACGAGGCTGGATTTCGCTATGTGGGCGCGTATGAGAAACGTTTGCGCGATCGCGGTGCGGATGTTGAGGTGTGTCTAGATGGTCAAATTAGCGCCGTAAAAATTCGGATGTGGTAGCTTACCTATTAGCAAAAGTCTGAGCGTGCGCAGCCAGCACAGGAAAGATTGTCGAATTTGACAGTCCCTGTAGTAGGATGTGTTCGCTTTAGTCAGTTTCTTTGGTACTGGGTGCTCGATACCCATTTCCTGATAGATGGTTCAACTCAATACAGGATTTACCCTGTTTCTTAGCCTGCTTGTAGAAGCCGTTCCTTTCTTATTGATTGGCGTCGCTTTTTCTAGCCTACTGCTATTTTTTGTCGACGATCGTCAGCTAGTTGGGATATTGCCAAAGAATCCCTTGTTTGGTGCGTTGGTCGGCAGCTTGATCGGCCTGCTATTTCCTGTCTGTGAGTGTGGAAATGTACCAGTGGCGCGACGACTGATCGTGCAGGGCGCACCTACGGCGGTTTCGATTGGTTTTTTGCTGGCTGCGCCGACGATTAACCCGGTGGTGTTTTGGGCAACTTGGGTGGCCTTTAGAGGGCAGCCAGAAATTGTGTTTATGCGGGTGGGCTTTTCACTGCTGATTGCAACGTCGATTGGCTGGGTGTTTAGCCGTCAAACTGATATCGGTCCTTTTTTACAGCAGACGGTGGAGCGCAGCCGATTCCGCGGACAGCGCGTAACGAAGGACTCGACCGATCTAGACCAGCCAGCCTTGCTGCAAGGCGGTACCTTTTTGGCAGGCATGGGGGGAGCGTCTATTCAGCTAGATACGCCGGAGGCTCAGCGGCTAGTTGCCAATCCGATTTTAGAGCAGCCGGCCGCAAGCAAATTCGAGTCAGCTGTGGAAAATATGGTGCGTGAGCTGCGCGAGCTAGGAGCGGTGCTGGTATTTGGCAGTGCGATCGCCGCCACAGTCCAAGTCGCGATTCCAAGAGAAACGATTTTGGGCTTGGGCCAAGGCATGGTCTCTTCGATTTTGGCAATGATGATTCTAGCAGCGGTAGTGTCTATCTGTTCGACTGTGGATTCGTTCTTTGCGCTATCGTTCGCGTCTACGTTTACGAGCGGTTCGCTGCTGGCGTTTTTAATTTTCGGACCAATGATTGATCTGAAGAACATTGGATTGCTGCTGACGGTATTCAAGGGCAGGGCAGTTCTCTATCTCTTTGCGCTAGCGGCGATGATGAGCTTTGTCCTAGCGCTGTTTGTCAATTTGTATATCGGGTAGAGAACGATACGCTGTTTGTCAGCGTCCGCCCTAGTTTGATTAAATAGCTGTTTGATTAGGTAGCTGTTTGATTAGATAGCTGTTTGATTGAATAGTTGCTTGACTGAATAATTGTCTGGTTGAATAGTCTTTATGCGATCGCGTCCCTCTAACTCCGCCAATTCAGCCAATTCAGCTCAACGGCCCAACACCTCTCGCCTTCCCTGGCGAGACATATTGGATGTGCTGGCGATTGGGGTCTGGAGCGCGATGCTGTTCCGCTACTGGTTCAGCGGTAAGCTGCTATTGCTGCTTCATCCTGACTACGCCTGGCTCTCTAATTCAGCCGCTATCATCCTGGCATTTCTGGCACTCTACCGAACTTGGCAGACGCTACGCGCTTACCAGGCCAGTCGGTCTAGTCGGTCTCGTCAGAAGCTGAACAACGCGCAAGGCCACGTCACCCTGCTACCGGGTAACTTTAGCAGCGCTGTCCTACTAACAATCGCAATTTTTGGCCTGCTCTACACACCTAGGGCCTTTGCGAGCCAAACCGCAGCACAGCGCGGTATCTCTGAAACGCTCTCTTTGACCAGGGCGCAGCCGCAGCGATTCGAGCGAGCCAGTGCGCCAGAAGAGCGAACGATTATCGACTGGATTCGACTGGTCAATGTCTATCCAGAACCAGACGCCTATGAAGGAGATGGCGTTAACCTGTCGGGGTTTGTGATCCATCCAGAGAGCTGGCCAGAGGACTATCTGATGGTGTCGCGGTTTGTGCTGACCTGCTGTGCGGCAGATGCCTACCCAGTTGGACTGCCAGTCAAACTTTCGGAAACCGCGACTAGGGAAGACTACGCAGTCGATAGCTGGCTATCGGTGCGCGGGCAAATGCAGACTGAAACGTTAGATGGACGGCGACAGTTAGCGATCGCACCCTCTGCCCTACGCCCGATTGAAGAACCCAAGAATCCTTACGAATACTGATGACCCAGCGCCATTCACGCCAACCGCTCAGCCAGCGGCATAGTCAATTTTTTAGTCAGCCGTTAGATCGAGCGGCTGCTACCGTCATGGCACTGCTGACAGTAGTGATTGTGGCGATGCTTTTGCTTGGTTCGCAGGCGCTACCTCGAGTAAGAGAATTCTCTTGGCAGAACCAAACGGTTATGACAGACGACATCGCGTTCTTGCTGACGTTCAGCCAACCGATGGATCCTCAAAGCGTCGAAGAGAATTTAATCATAGAGCCAGCGCTGTCTGGCAAATTTAGCTGGGCTGGGCGGCTGATGGCCTACACGCTAGATCTACCTGCGCCCTATGGCGAAACCTACAAAATCACGCTACCTGACGCCCAGGCACTCAACCGAAAAGCGGGGTTTGAGCCGTTTGAAAGTGAGTTTGAGTCGCGTGATCGCGTCTTTGCCTACATTGGCTCAGAAGGCGATGAGGCCGGGCGTTTGATCCTATTCAACCTGACGCAGAAAAAGAAGACACTGCTGACGTCAGAAGGTCAGCTTGTTTTGGATTTTCAGCCGTATCCAGAACGCGATCGCATCCTGTTTTCAGCCGTCAGCGCGGCAGACAACACCGACCGCACGGCGACTGCTCAGCTATACAGCGTTACAACCGGTCTGTCTGCGCCGACTGTCCGGCCCAGATGGCAGTTCTGGCCACAGCAGCCCACTGCTGAGGCTGGCACTACAAAGCTGATACTAGACAATAGTGACTACCAGAACCTCAATTTTGACCTATCGCCTGATGGCAAAACCATTGTAGTGCAGCGTGTCAGTCAGAATAACCCCGCCGATCTTGGCCAGTGGATTCTACAGGCCAATCAGCCGCCTAGAAAGCTCGATACCGAACCCGGTGGAGACTTTAGAATCGCCCCGGACAACAGTTCTCTACTTTTGCAACAAGGTCAGGGTACCGCCATCCTCTCCCTAGATCCTGTAGACACTACAGCAAGAAAAAATGAAGAAAACCAGCCGGATAGCCAGTCAAATAGCCAGTCAAGTAGCCAGTCAGATACGCTGATCGACTTTCTGCCCGACTACGGTTTGGCATTGGATATCGCTAGCGACGGTAGCTCAGCAGCACTGGTCAACTACAACCAAGACGATCCAGAACGGCAGTTCCTCGAAACGCTATTCTTAGTCTCTAATCGCGGCGAAGAAAAGCGCCTATTAGATACTGATGGCAGAATTGTTAGCGCTCAGTTTGATAAAGGCGGCAAGCTCTTGTACAGCCTGGTTACTCAAGTCGTGGGAGACAAAAATGAAGTCGGTGATCAAAGCGAATCAGACGAACCCAGTCCGATTAAAGATACCTATAGAAACACCTACGAAGAAAGCTATCAGGAGAGTCCGTACTTGGCTGTTGTCAACGTGGAAACAGGCAAAGCTCAAAAGCTGATAGAACTACCGCCTCAATCGGAAATTACTCTAGATCTAGCGCCTGATGGCCTAGCGATTTTGTTTGATGAGGCGATCGCAGAAGAGCAACCTAGCACCAGTGACTATGTAGAACCCACTCATCGACTATGGCTGCTGCCGCTGTTTAGCACCCTAGAAGAGCGCAAGGACGGGACGCCAGTTGCTTTGACACCTACGTCGCTCGATATTGTCGGCAGACACCCTATCTGGTTGCCGTAGAGGCACATAGCATGTGTGACGCACTGCAAAGCTGTGCCCCTACGACGGTGGGGTCGTCGAGTTAGTTCGTTGGTGAACCTTTGCGCTGAATGTATAGCTGCAAAAAGATCTGCGCCGCAGAAGGCTCTAGAGTATCCAAAGCAGTGATAATATCTGGAATAGAATCAGCCAGCGGATCGCTGACTTCGTTGACCCATTGATTGACGGTCGAGCGCGCCACTCCCATGGTGACCGCTAGTCTATTTTGACTGATGCCGTATTGTTGAAGAACGCACTTGAGTGCTTTGCCAGCTCTGCCCATTTTTTTCATATCTCGCGAGTGACGGTTCAGAAGTAGTATTCGGCGGATCGTCTAGTAATAGTTCCGCTTTTCATATATACGGACGTCGACGTTTAAATCCCGAAGGATTTACATCGAATTTTCAAAAACGTCAGTTTCACTGAACATCATCGAAGATAAAAATAATTTTCAAGTAGGGTGTCAGACAGCTGTATGAGTGACCCATACATCCGTACCGATGTGTCTTGCTACACATACAAATATTATTGCTGGCATAGCAAACGTCCCAATGCATCAGGACGTTTGCTAGTTGGGTTGTCTGTTGAGACGCGGCGGTTTTGGCCGACGAGATTGTCCTCAGCAACTCGATAAATGCTACAGGTAGGAAAAGCCTAGAATCGCTCGAAGATCGGAATATTGGCACATAACCAGGTTTCCCTGTCTGTCTAAAAAAGACGACTAAACGACAGTGAAACCGTATTTTTGCTGATTGCTAGACGCAGCTATGAATCAGTCTATCTCGGCTCTTGGACGGTCTGCCTCTGTCGAGAAGAGTGCATCTGACTCGTGCAGCATGGGGTTGGGCGCTTCGTGCCGTAAAGGATCTGGGAGTAGCACTGGCTCGGCAGCAGGCTCAATAAAGGAGCCAGAGAATGGTTCTACAGGCAGAGGCGAAGCCGCTGGCGGAGACTGGGTAGGGAGATCGAAAAGAACGGGGGCAGTGGGCCTAGCTTGCAATACGACAGGAAAATCCATGGGCTGCTTAAAGGTCTGCGAGGCGCGGCGGACATTTTGCAGAATGGCACTGCCGTGTTCTCCGGTAGCCATCTCTAGCTGAGAGTCGCGGATACTGATGGGTAGGAACTCTACTTTCATGCGTTGATTTCTCAGTGAGACTCGCAGAGCAACAGTATCGTGATCCTCGAAAGGTGCCTGGTTAAAGACGAAGTCGCCTAGGGAATAGGCGATCGCTCGGTCCTTATAAATTTCTGCGCCCTGAATCTGGTTAGGATGATAGCCCACCACCATATCTGCCCCCGCATCAATCGCGTCATAAGCTAGCGATCGCTGCCACTCGGCTGGCACTCCAAACGCTGAAGACTCTTGAGCGGAATCTGATAGATTATCTAATGCATTTCCCCAGCGATAGTTCACGACGATCCAGTCCACCTGGGGTCGAAGCGCCGTAATATCTTCGACGATATGCTGCCGTTCTTCACTGCTAGCCGACGCTACGCCTGCGCTGTTTTGTTCGGCAGCTTTTAGCGCTTCAGGATTGTAGCCGAGGTAGGCAATGCGCTGTCCCTTGACTTCGAGAATTTCTGGTCGGTGAGCCTCCTGCTGGTTGCGTCCGGCACCTACCCGATACAGCCCTCCCTGGTCAAGTGTTCTGAGCGTTTCCTCAAGTCCTCTGGCGCCGTAGGTTAATGTGCCCTCACTCGCTAGGCTAACGATATCAACGCCGCCTGCTTTGAGGGCCTGCAGCGCTTCGGGACGAGTGCGATGGTAGAAGCTTTCTTGTAGAGACGTACTGGGTGTGGCTAGCGGTTCTGATAGTCCGAGCATGGCGACGTCTGCTCGTCTGTAGATGCCTAGCTCCGAAAACAGCTGGTTTAGGCTCTGGGCATCCTCGAAGATAAAGTCATTTAGACCTAGCTCGCCACCAAAGAGCAGCGTGACTGTGGGGTCTTTTGGGAAGGCGACTGCCCGGTGTGGAACTACCGAGACGGTTTCTAGCGCAGCCTCGACTGTTCTACCTGTGAAACGCGCTGTGGGAGTAGCGGTGGTGTGAGTGACCTCTGTTGCCTTGGGCGAGCTGTCTTCGTACCAGCGAGGAAGTGTCACCTCTGGTTGAACAGCGACAGAGCTAGAGAGCCGCTCTGACAAGATCAAATCGGTCAAACCGCCGAAGAGAAAAGCAGCCGTAGCCGTTCCAGAGAGAAGCGCTGCGCGGAAAAACTTAAACTGGCTACGGATAATCTGACGGGCAATCTTGCTGCGTGCAGACTCGTGTAACAGCTTGTGATCGCCCTGGCTATTAGTTTTTGAACTACTTGAACCATCTAAGCTATCAGCCAGAGTCTTTGAAGAAAGATCTGAGGGGAGGTCTGTAGAACGGTTTGAAGAGGGCGCCGCAGTAACCTGTCGCTGGCTGATTGTAGGAATGCGAATCCGCTCTTCCCATTCGGTTTTGGCAGAGCCGACGGTGCGAGCAATCAGATGAACGCCTTCGATCAGATCTGAGTTGAGGGTGTAGATGCGATCGCAAATAAATCGGATTAGTCGCTGTGGCTGAGGGGCGCGTTCAAACTCGACTAAAATCCTTAGCCGCCCGGCAACTGCGCTGTGAGAAACCTGCGCGTAGATATTTTGAGGGACGAGAGACTGGTTGAGCAGATAGGCGATCGCCTGAAAGTAGCCTGCCGCTGCTAGCTGCCGAATATCTAATCCCGAAAAGCCCGCTCTAGAAAAATCTGAGTCAAAAACGTCGGCTGCCGTCACCGGATGAGACACGCGCAAAGTGAAAGAAAGAGGCCGCGACTCGGTAGCATTCGGTAAGGATTCTAGCGGCGACTCTAGCAGTGCTGCGGCAGAGCCGGGCGAGCTTCTAGAGGAGTTTGGGAATGCGCTTACCATAGATAGGCTCAATCAAAAGTCTTCTGTCGCTAGCGAATGTCTAGTGGGCTATTGCCCAAGAGCCGACTATCAGAGGCGGTTCTTTTTAGACATTGACTTAGCTTAGGTAGAAGCTTACCCAATTTGGTTGATAGGTTGCTAGTAATGCAAGGATATTTCAAGGTTGAGTGGTAAAGCTCTAGTTAGACTCGTCTGTGGTCGAACTGGTCTCATCGGTGGCGGGTTCGGCCGCTGGAATAACCACTGACTGAACGGCTGATTCGGCAATTTGATAAGTGCGGCTAGAGACCCGGCGGATTAGCTCTCTGGCTCGTCCGTCGTTGTTGGGACGCTCGACTAGGACCGCAACAACGTAGCGCTTGCCATTGGGTAGATCGATTAGGGCGACATCACCCAGGACTGAGCCGATATCACCCGTTTTGTTATAGGTGAGTGCCCCTTTTTCTTCGAGGTTAGCTGGGATTAGACCTTTGCTGAACGTACGCTTCAAGATGTTGAGCACTCGGTCGCGTGATCGCGTGCTCAGCGCCTGCCCCTGACTGATTAGCAGCATGGTGTGCGACAAATCGCGAGCGCTAGTCAAGTTAGTCCCTTCCAAATCTGGCAGAGGCGCGTTTAGCTGGGTCGTCTCTAGTCCGTATCCTACAAACCGATCGTTTAGAGCTTCTTGCCCACCTAGTAGATCGATCATCATATTCGTCGCTGTATTGTCGCTATTGACAATCATCTGAGTCGCGACTTCGAGCGCTGTATATTGCGTATTGGGCTCGGCGACTTGCATATCGCCAGAGCCAGAGGCTATCTGCTGGGGCTGAATCGACATCGTTCGATTGATATCGATTCGACCCGCGTCTACCTCTTCAAAGAAGGCCAGTAGAATCGGCAGCTTGATAGTGCTAGCCGCTGCGATCGCCTCGCCACCATCCACACTGATATATTCTCCTGTATCCACATCCGCATAAAAGATTTTGGGCACCAGACTAGGATACAAATTTGGCAGCGACTGCAGCTCCGCCTTTACTGGCGCAATTTCTCGGGTGAGTTCAACTGGAAAAGTCTTTGTTGGCTCAGCTGGTGCTGCCGCAGGCGCTACGGTAGCGGTCTCTTGTGCAGGCGCTTTTGGCAGTACTTTGAGCAGCGTGCCACCGATGGCAGCCACCCCTAAGCCAACAATCGCTAGCTGGATAACATACCGCACAGGCGCTGGAGTCTTGAGCGTACGGCGACGGCGACGGACCAATCCTCTAGCAGGGGGAACTCGGCCCGGCGCCGACGTACTGGGTAGGACTGGTCGCGGTTTAGCAGAAGTGCCAGTTTTGGCCCTAGTGCCCTCCGACATCGAACCGCTTGGACGTCTAAAGGAGCGAATCTGTACGGGACTCGGGCCTTGAGGATTAGATTGAGCTGGCTTCGCTTTGAGTGCGCGAGTACGGCTTGCGGACTTACTTTTGGCACGCTCTGAGCTCGCGCTAAAAAGTCGACGGCGTTCTACAGAAGCAGCGCTAGGACTAGCAGACAGGCGGCGCGAACGACGACTACGAATCGTCGACTCAGCAGAGCCCTCCCCGGTACGAGCATTGCGCGGGTTGTGGGTATCCGTCATGACAGGGGTTTAACCGTTGGGGTTAGCGTTGTTTGAATGATTGCTTGAATGGTCGTTTGGTTGGGAGAGTGCCCATTCTGTTTGCCGAATCATGCCGCGTAGGAGCGCCACTTCATCAGAAGTCAAGGTAGCTCTGTTCAATATGCGTCTGAGCTTGCGCATTCGGCTAGCGCTGGTATGAGTATGTAGATAGCCCACGTCCAACAAAAGAGATTCTAGATGTTGGCAATACCCTTCTAATTCCTCCAATTTTGCATTTTGCTTGGTGCTTGATTGCTCTTGGGGCTCGGCTTTAGCTGCGATTAGTGAGACAGATTCCGATTGTTTACCAGATGAAGGGGGTTTTTGTAAAGAGGCACTTACCTGAGAGAGTTCGTAGCAGCAGATAGCGACAGCCTGGGCCAGATTGAGGGCGCTATAGGTATCGCTAGTAGGGATTTTGAGAAACTGCTGGGCGTAGGTGAGTTCTTGGTTGCTGAGGCCGCGATCTTCTGGGCCAAAAATCAGGGCAGTGCCGCTTGTGCGCGCCTTTCCGCTTTCTGAAAGTAATAAATTGGGTAAGGCAATCTCTGGGGGGTCGAGGGACGTATCGAAGCCTCGGGTGCGGGCGGTGGTTGCGATCGCATACTCACAGCCCACCAGCGCCTCAGGAATCGTTTGCACACAGCGCGCCGAGTGCAATAGATCATCTGCATGCACCGCCATCTGCAAAGCCTCGGTCCCCAAACGATCGCACTGCGGATCGACCAGATAAAGCTGCGACAAATCAAAATTTTTCATCACTCGCGCCACTGACCCCACATTCAAAGGCCCTGCCGGAGCTACTAAAACAATCCTGACTCGATCCATAGCCATCCGAGTATGCTCTTTCCCTTTCAGCATTTCTGACATGCCTAAATGCTCACGATACCTCTCACCCGTCTTCGATATAATACAGATACTGCTACTTTCACCCTATTTACTCTCCTTCTCAGCTCCAACCCCTCGGCGGCTGAGCGGAGTCGAAGCCATGGCCCGCCAACGTAAAAAATCCGATCTTCCTGTCAAAACCTGTCAAACCTGCGGTCGTCCCTTCACCTGGCGCAAGAAGTGGGAGAAGTGCTGGGACGAGGTCAAATACTGCTCTGAGCGCTGTCGCCGCAGACGCAATCAGGTTCAAGACGATTGAAGCAAGGTTTGAATGTACGGATCGCTAAAGTCTGAGACTGTCCGCTGCGCTCCGGCAGCTACCAGATCGGCCTCAGTATGAGTGGTCATCACGCCGATGGTGACGATGCCTGCTCCGACTGCCGAGCGAATCCCTGCTGTCGAATCTTCAAAGACAACTGCTTTTCTAGCCTCTATCCCTAGCAGGTCTAGGGCCGTCTGATAGGGGAGTGGATCGGGTTTACCACGTGGCAGATCGTCAGCAGTCACCACCGGATCAAACCGCTTTTCTAAGCCGAGTGTCTCCAACATAAAGTTAGCGTTCTTCGGCGGGGCATTTGTCACAACTGCCGCTGCTAGTCCTTTCACTTCAAGCTTTGATAGCAGCTCCATCAGTCCCGGCAATGGCTTTAGTGCTCCCTTCGCCCGCGTCCGAAACAGCGCTTCTTTATCAGCGCTGAATGCTTCACCTTCTGCTTCGGACATCTCAGGGAAGAAGTCTTTGACGATCGCACTATTTTGTCGTCCGCTGATTTTCTCTTTGTACAGGGCTTTGTCTATCTCGATATTACGCTGAGCAAACAGCTCCTGAAAAACCTGAAAATGGACTTTGTCGCTATCGGTCAAGGTGCCATCTAAGTCAAAAATAACGGCTTTGAGCATACTCATGTTGATTAGGACGGCTATAGATGTTTACGAATGATGGCGGCGGATAGATCTTTCCCATTGTGTCGTGATATGCCGTGCTAGTCTAGTTGACCTACATGGGGAAAGTTCGGTGAAAAGCCGACGCTGTCCCGCAGCTGTGATGGTAGAGAAAAGCACTCTAGTAGTCTTTTATTCTTTGCCTTAGCCAGAATGCCCGTGTGGTTTTTCACGACACTTAACCGCTGTCTGCGAGGTACGGACAGGTAATTCATGAACAATTTTTTATTAGCGCACCACCCGTTCGGTGGTAGCGCACCGAAGAACGTCTTCGAAGGAATTCTCTCAGGCGCAGGCCATCCCGTAATTGGCTTCGACCATCTAGCCTTTGTGATTGCAGTGGGATTGCTCGCTGCCATTGTTAGCCATGGCTGGCGAATTCCAGCGGCTTTTATTGTTGCTACGCTTGTTGGTACAGGAATTCATCTCGCTGAATTCGATCTGCCAGTGGCAGAAGTAGTGATTTCTGTTTCGGTGCTGCTGTTTGGGGCGCTGGCAGTAGTGCCTGGTCGTCTAAATTCTGTGGTGGTCGTACTGCTAGCTGCACTGGCTGGTGTATTTCACGGCTATGCCTATGGTGAGGCGGTAGTGGGCGCAGAGCCGACGCCGCTGGTGGCTTATCTGATTGGGTTTGCTGGAATGCAGGGTGTGATCGCCACCATTACCTACCTACTATCCAAACGCGCGATCAAGACCCACCAAACCGCTGGCCTCATCTCAGTTCGTCATGCTGGCTTCGCCGTTCTAGGTGTAGGCATCGCCTTCGTCGGAGGTCTAATCGCATGAACAAACTACCCGTTACCGTCGTCACTGGCTTTCTTGGCGCAGGAAAAACAACTCTTGTTCGCCATCTACTACAGAACAATCAAGGTCGTCGCATTGCCGTCATTGTCAATGAATTTGGTGAAGTTGGCATTGATGGTGAACTGTTGCGAGACTGCCAAGTATGCGATGAAGAAACAAACGATTCCCAGAAAAGTCTTCAACAAAATCTTCAGAAAAGCCCTCAAAGTAACGTTCTTGAACTAGCCAACGGCTGTCTTTGTTGCACTGTTCAAGAAGAGTTCTTGCCCACTATGCAAGCACTGATCGAACGGCGCGATGAACTAGACTGCGTTGTGATCGAAACTTCAGGATTAGCGCTACCCAAGCCTCTAGTTCAAGCCTTCCGCTGGCCAGAGATTCGCACCAGCGCCACGGTCGATGGTGTCGTCACCGTTGTTGACTGCGAAGCCCTCGCCAAAGGTGAACTCGTCGGCGATCTAGACGCACTAGAAGCGCAGCGTCAAGCAGATGAGGAGCTAGACCACGAAACCCCAATTGAAGAACTGTTTGAAGATCAGCTTGGCTGTGCGGACATGGTCCTGCTCACCAAAGTCGACCGCGTAGAAACCAGTGAACTTGACAAAGTTAAAACCTGGCTATCAAGCGAACTACACAATGGTGTAAAAGTCGTTCCCTGCCAGAGCGGCCAAGTCAGCCCCGAAGTCCTGCTCGGCTTCAACGCGGCGGTCGAAGATAATCTCGACAGCCGCCACAGTCACCACGACCACGAAGAGGAACACGAACATGATGACGACATCACCTCAATCCCGCTAACGCTAGACAAAGAGTTCGAGCCCAAAGCCCTAGTTCGTCAGCTCACCCAACTAGTGAGTGAGCAAGAGATCTATCGAATCAAAGGCTTTGTCGCCGTACCCGGAAAAGCCATGCGGCTAGTCCTAAATGGCGTCGGCAAACGGTTCGATTATTTCTATGATCGCCCCTGGCGTACTGACGAACCCCGTCAAACCAAACTCGTTGTGATCGGTCACGAACTAGACACCAAAAAGATCCGAGCACAGTTTCAATGAGTCTCTGTAGCTTTTAGAATGGGGTTAGGTCGCTCATCTTCCGTTTGCTATGGCATTTCCAACCCCTCTACTTGACGCTAGATTAGCTAGAGAAAAGGCACAAAACGAGCAAGATCGTCAGCAGCTTTTACAGCAAGCTCTAGACTGGCTGCCTGCTAACGCTCAGCGATATGGCATCGAAGGCGGCTATGTTTTTGGCTCGGTGACTGAGCCAAATAGGTTTACCCAGCGCTCAGATATCGACTTAGCTGTTGAGACTCATAAAACTGGAGATGTTTGTGGACTAATGAGCGCTCTATCAGCGCATCTTTGCCGAGATGTAGACTGTGTTCCTTTGAACCAGTGCCATTTTGCCTCGAAGATCGGAAAAACTGGATTGGCATGGACAGTGAAAGACTAGCGGGTCTAGCAGCAGAACTGAAGGGCCAACTTTGGCTAATCGAAAAGGTGCATGTGCGTTTGCAATCTAGAATTGACGACGGTTTAGACACACCTGGTCAATTAGATAGTGTTGCCTTCCAGATTCATAATCTCTACTGTTCAATAGAAGATTTGTTGAAGCTAGTTGCGAAGACTTTTGAGAACAATATTGGCACAGGCAGAGACTGGCAAAGGGTTCTATTGCTGTGGCTAAGTCAGCCGATTGAAGGTATTCGTCCGGCTCTGCTTTCCGAATCCTCATGGGAAGTGATGGATCAACTGAGGAGCTTTCGCCATTTGGTAAGACACGCCTATGGAAAAGATATTGAGCTGACTCAACTACAGGTAAATATTGCTGCAGCACAAAAGCTGTATCGGCTTATAGAACAAGATATTAATACCTTCGTCGCTGAGCTAGAAGAAGCAAATCCTGCTTAATGTCTCACACCTTGTGAAGGCTAAACGCTCTAGAATCAAGGGGCAGAACCAACCTGGTGAGTATCTAAGTGGTAAAGATGAGTGATCAGCAGCCGATTCATGTGATTGGAGGTGGCTTAGCGGGGACGGAGGCCGCTTGGCAAATCGCGCGAGCTGGGGTGCCCGCGGTGCTACATGAAATGCGTCCGGTGAAGAAGTCTCCGGCGCATCATTCTGAGCATTTGGCAGAACTGGTCTGTAGTAATTCATTTGGGGCGATGGGGACGGATCGCGCTTCGGGGATGCTGCATGAGGAGCTGCGGCGGCTGGGCTCGGTTGTGATTGGAAAGGCGGATCAGCATGCAGTGCCTGCGGGTGGAGCATTGGCCGTAGATCGCGGCGTGTTTGGTAGCGACCTGACGGCGACGTTGGAAAGCCATCCCCTAGTCGAGTTGCGCCGAGATGAGGTACTGCGAATCCCTAACGAAGGGGTGACGGTGCTGACGACTGGGCCACTGACGAGCGAATCGCTCAGTGAAGATTTGGAGCGGTTTGCGGGACAAGCCTATATGAGCTTTTTTGATGCGGCGAGTCCGATTGTAGTGGGTGAGTCGATCGATCAAGAGATTGCGTTTATGGCATCTCGCTACGATCGCGGTGAGGCAGCGTACCTAAACTGTCCAATGAACAAAGAACAATATTTTGCTTTCTATCACGAGCTGTGCGCGGCGCAGCAGGCGGAGCTAAAAGATTTTGAGCGAGAGACGGCTAAGTTTTTTGAGGCGTGTCTGCCGATTGAAGAGATGGCGCGGCGGGGTGAAGATACGATGCGCTATGGCCCGTTGAAGCCAGTGGGACTGTTCGACACAAAGAAATATGGCGCGTTTGATGCGCCAGAAAACAAGGTGAATAAACCCTATGCGGTCGTGCAATTGCGACAAGAGGATAAGGCGGGTCAGCTGTGGAATATGGTGGGCTTTCAAACAAACTTGCGCTGGGGTGAGCAGAAGCGAGTGTTTCGGATGATTCCAGGATTAGAGAATGCAGAGTTTGTGCGGATGGGCGTGATGCACCGCAATACGTTTATCAATTCGCCAGAGCTGTTGAATAATTCGCTCCAGTTCAAGACGCGTCCGACTTTGTTGGCAGCGGGTCAGCTGGTGGGAACAGAAGGATATACGGCGGCGATCGCAGGCGGATGGCTAGCAGGCACGAACGCGGCTCGAATCGCGTTAGGCAAAGCGCCGCTAACCTTACCTGTGACAACCATGCTCGGGGCGATGATCGACTTTATTAGCTCGGCAGAACCGAAGCACTTTCAGCCGATGCCGCCGAATATGGGAATTATTCCAGCGCTGCCGCAGCGAGTACGGAATAAGCGAGAGCGGTATGGGCAGTATCGCGATCGCGCCTTCGCCGATCTCCAAACTTGGGCAAAGGAGAATGACCTGTCTCTAGCACACACAGCCGCTAGCGAAAATATCATCCGAGAGGAAGTATCCACCTCGAAAGCAGCTGTCCTCAGCTCCGTCTAAGGGCTTCTTTTCCGAAGTGCCCAAGTAAGTTCATGCTATCCAATACCCTTATTAGTAATAATCATGGAACTTGACACGGTAAGGATTTTTGTCTCAGACGTGATGCTCGCCAAGCCGTTCTATCAAGACTTGCTTGGTCTAGACTTGGAAGTCGATGGTTTAGAAGAGGGCTATCTCGTATTTCGATCAGGGAGTATGTCTATGGTTGTTGAAAATTCAGAAGCTACTGATGACACGACTGGAGAGCTGTTGGTAGGACGCCTTACCGGGTTGTCATTCAAGGTCTCAGATATTCTTGAGAGCTACAACAAACTGGTTGACGCTGGCGTGGAGTTTCTTGACTCTCCTGAAAAGCAGCCTTGGGGTGGCCTGATTGCTGCATTTAAGGACCCTGATAACAATATTTTGACACTCGTGCAGTCTTGAACTGTTTGCCTTTGAGCTTACAACTCTTAGGCTACAAATCATGAGTGATAAGTGCCATGAGTGATAAGTGCTAGGTGAACAGGTAAGAGAGGCGAACGATTCCTTTATCAGAAACTTTCGCAAAAACCTTGACTAATCGGTCTAAGTTAAGTACTATATAAATGTGGTTGAGAAAATAGCGCATTCGAGATGACTCGTGGTCCTAGTAAACAATTCGATACTGACTTGGTTCTAACTGAGGCGATGAATGTCTTCTGGAGCCGAGGCTACGAAGCGGCTAGTTTGTCTGAGCTCACTAAAGCGATGGGAATTGGCAAGAAAAGCTTGTATGACACTTTTGGCAACAAGCAGGCACTCTTTCTCAAAGCGTTAGAACACTATGTTGATATCACGCTGGGAGAGATGCGATCGCGTCTCTCTGCTGAGGGTTCACCCCTCTCAAACCTCAAAGGTCTGTTGCAAGACTGGCAGGTAATGCAGGCTAAACCCGGTAGCTGTGGCTGTATGCTCGGCACTAACATTGCCGATTTCAATACAGACGATGAGGCGATCGCCAAGATTATGCGGGCCTACCTTCAGCGCACAGAAGACCTGTTTACCTCAGTGCTGGCTAAAGCTCGGTCTGCAGGCGAGCTAAGCGCTGAAATTGAGCCTCGTCAGCTTGCCTGTTCGTTGCTTTGTACTGTCCACGGTATGGCCTTATTAGGTCGCGTCATGGACGAAGAAAGCACGTTAGAAGGCGCGGTAATCGCGGCGACTACGATGCTAGAGCATAGCTAAATTTTTTTGCACAAACTTAGACCGATCGTTCAATTTTTCGACTTATTTACTTGTAATTAGGAGACTCTTCTCATGACTTATGACATCACTGGTAAAACCGTTTTAGTCACAGGTGCAAACCGGGGTATCGGCAAGGTGCTGGTTGAATCATTCATCGCCAACGGTGCCGCCAAGGTGTATGCGGCGGTTCGCAAGATTGACTCTGTCGCAGCGCTGGTCGAACAGTATGGCGATAAGGTGGTCCCAATCCGATTAGATTTGTTGGATGCGCCCTTAATTCAGTCCGCAGCGCAGACAGCACGCGATGTACAAATTGTGGTAAGTAACGCGGGCGCATTTCAGGCGATGACGCCTCTCGAGGAAGGCGCAATCGCCTCGCTTGACACTCTAATGAATGTCAACGTCTATGGCTTGATTCGACTGGCTAGAGCCTTTTCACCAATATTGAAAGCAAATGGCGGTGGTGTCTTTGCTCAGCTCAATTCGGTGGTGTCGATGAAAACGTTCTCCGATTTCACAACTTACTCAGCCTCAAAAGCGGCTGCCTATTCAGTCACTCAAGCTTTACGAGAGCAGCTAGCTGAGCAGGGCACCCGCGTGCTGAGCATCCACCCTGGGCCGATTGATACTGACATGGGAGATGACGCTGGATTTGTTGAGGCGGCCTCTCCTACGCTAGTGGCAGAAGCACTCTTCAAGGCGCTAGATTCTAGCGAATTTCACGTGTTTCCTGATGCGATGGCCCAGCAGATTGGCAGTGCGTATCAGAGCTTTGCCAGTAATATCGTCGAAGCGAGCATGTCGGAGAGCTAGGTATTGGTCTACGCTCTGTTGTTCATCTCAACCGCTGAAAAGTTGGTTTCCACAATTTTTCAGCGGTATTTTCACCTTTATTCAACTCACTGCTTGAGCTATGAAAAACGAGACAGTTGATTTATCTATGTTGCATAATTGGCGAGACTTTAGAGCAGCTCAACAGGAGATCATTTTGCCTGCTGGCTCGGCTGCGCACATTCCTGTCAGCATCCGCTATATCGATCAAGGTGAAGCTCGTAGAGGCTCCGTTTTACTAATGCATGGTATTCCCACCTGGGGATACCTTTACTACGCGATTATTCCGCCTTTGGTCGCGGCGGGATATCGTGTTCTCGTACCGGACTTCTTGGGTCATGGGTGGTCTGATAGGCGCGATCGCTTTGACCGTTCATTCCAGGACCAGGCCCGGATGATTGTTGCTTTTCTAGCTTCTCTAAATGTAGGGCTAGTAGATATAGTCGGTCATGATACCGGCGGCGCTGTCGCTCTAATCCTGGCTATCGAGCACAAGACTTTGGTCAATCGACTAGTGATTACCAACTCTGTTTGTTATGACCGCTTCGACGACGACATGCTTGATTTTGGTCATCCTCTGCGGTGGCGGGCTCGCTCAGTCGCAGACTTGGTAGAAGCGCTCGAAGAAAGTTTAACGGCTGGGCTTTCCAATCCACAACAGCTCACGCCAGAATTTCGATCAGGCATCATCGCCCCTTGGAATAGTGAAGAGGGAAAGCTGAGCCTGCTGCGCAACGCCTCTGCCCTAAACGCTAATCAAACGATGGCTTTGGTAGACCGTCATAGCAGTATTTCAGCGCCTACTCTGATTCTCTGGGCTATGGACGATCCCTGGCAGAAATCGGAAGACGGTCGGCGGCTAGCCAGCGAGATTCCAACCGCTCGCTTTCAGTCGATTGAAGGTGCGTCTCACTGGGTACAGCAGGATGCCCCAGAACAGTTCTCAGATGCGCTGCTTTCCTTCCTAAAACTGCCCATTTCCTAGAAGTCTTTTTTGCGATTGCGATAGATATCCGCCGCCGCTTTGTAGCGTTTTATCCCGCCAAAAGCGTGTTCAGCGTCAATTCCATGGGCCAACGCCTCGCGGTTTGAGTAGGCTGTGCGCGCGGGATTGATTCGCTTACCTGTCAAAGTCCGGCTGGGTTTGCGCCACTGATGAAGATGGGGGCGGAGTATCCAGTTGGTTTGTTGCCGACTGAGGCGCCGCCGTGGACCATGCTTTGTAGGCCAGGTTCGAAGAAGGTGTGGGGGAAGCGGGTTTCTGGCTGGCTGATGTTGTCTAGCTGTTGTTGGAGTTCGGAGGGCAGATCGAAGTCTAGAGCGCCTAGGTTGTCTTCTAGCTGGTAGAGCTTGGTGGCACCGATTAGGACGCTGGCTACGCCCGGACGATTGACTACCCAGTTGACGGCGATTTGGGCCATTGAGCGGTCCATTGCTTTGGCTACTTTTTCTAGTTCGGAGACGATTTTCCAGTTGCGCTCGGTAAATTTGTTGAAGGCTGGGTTGTCACTGCTTGCTAGGGTGGCAAGTCGACCTGAGCCTTCTGTGCCTGCTTCGGAGGGTTTGTATTTGCCGGATAGCAGTCCGCTTGCGAGTGGTGACCAGACCATAATGCCGCAGTCTAGTGCGTTGGCGAGGGGCACGTACTCAAACTCGATGTTGCGCTCGACGAGTGAGTACTCTAGCTGGACGGTGCTGATGGGTTCTAGGTGTCTTTCTTTGGCGAGTGTTTGGGCTTGAGCGACGTACCAGGCGGGTGCGTCGGATAGGGCTACGTAGCGCACTTTACCAGAGGTGACCAGGTCGTCGAAGGTGCGCATGACTTCTTCGGCTGAGGTGACGCTGTCCCAGGTATGCATCATGTACAAATCGATGTAGTCGGTGCCTAGGCGCTGTAGTGAGCCTTCGACGGCTCGCATGATGTTTTTGCGACCGTTGCCGCCTGCGTTTGGATTGCCGGGTTGGGCGTTGTAGCTGAATTTGGTGGAAATGACGACGCGATCGCGGCTACTGCTTTCTTTGACGAACTGGCCGAGCATTTTTTCGCTGTTGCCGTTTGTGTACATATCGGCAGTGTCGATAAAGTTGCCGCCTGCTTCTAGATACTTGTCAAATATTTCGCGGGCGGTGGACTCGGCTGCGCCCCAGCCCCAGTCTTCACCAAACGTCATTGTTCCGAGTGCTAGTCGGCTGACTCTGAGCCCTGTGCTGCCTAGCGTGTAGTAATCCATAGCAATCTCCTCATAGTCAAAGCATAGTCAAAGCGACAGCTCTATCCTATGAGAAGTTGCCATTGGCTAGCAGTCCCCACGTGGTCATGCCAGCGGCGAGTCCAAGTCCGAGGACGACGGGTGCGAGCCAGGCGACTGTTTTGCCGGAGCCAGGATGAATTTGCGAGAGGCCGTTTTGAATAGCCATCACAGCGTGGGAGAGGGCCCAGAGGGCAGCTATTAGCAAGCTGATATGGGCGAGCCAGGGACCGCGATCACCTGCAACTAGCTGCGCTGCGTCGGGTAGAAGGGCACTGACCACAGCCAGAAGTCCTAACGGAACCAGTGTGGTGCCAAGGATGAAGATATCGGCGGCCCACGCTCCTTGAATGCGTAGCCAGATTTTGGCGAGAGAGACAGCTAACACCATTGCGACAAAGGTGAGACCGCCAGAGACCCACAGCCAAGACGCGACTAGCCAGCTACTGTCTTCGAAGTGCTGAACCCCGCCGAGTACAAAGCAGAGGTTAGCCAAAATAGCTAATCCATAGCCGACTATGTTTGTCTGATGAGAATTAAGCTGGCGATAGAGTGGAACTAGCTCTCCAGCAGGGTTGCTGAGTAGTTTGAGGATGGCGATGTGACCAGAGAGGCTAGCACCTGAGGTCTTGGTCTGATTGGATCTTTTGGCTTTGGGGTGTCGGTGGCGACGGCGGGTAATCTGTTGAATCAATCGCACGGGAAGCGATCGCCCTGACTTTTTGAACGTGCTTAGAACCTGTCGCAAGTGGTGATAGCTAGCGAGGTCGCCTTGGTCGTGATAGAGCTGCGCGGAGCGTTTGATGTCTCTAAATGCTTCGCCATAGCTGTGGAGGTCTTGGTAGGCGATGCCGCGTCGGTAGAAGTAGCGGGCGTCTTCGCAGTCGTGTCTGATGGCGTCGGAGTAGGCAGCGATCGCGCTTTCTACATAGCCCAGTCGGTAGCGGGCCATGCCCTGGTAGTAGTAGATCTGGCTGTCTATGGTGTGTCTGTCTTGGGCGTGTGTGGTCTGGGTGTGGAGGGCGATCGCCCGCTGGCAGTCGACTAGCACGCCGGAATCGTCGTCTAGTACGTAGCGGACCTCGGCTCGGCGGAGATAGGCTTCTATAAACTGGCTGTCGAGGACGATGGCTTGGGTGTAGTGGGCGATCGCGTCTTCGTAGGCGTGAGCCACGGCAGAGCGAATGCCCCTCAGATAGTACTCATCGGCGGTGCGAGGAGAGGAGGATGCGCTGTTTCTGTGGCTGTCTCTGCTTTGCCGCTGTGGTAGAGTTTGGTCGTAGTACTGCCTTTGAATGCGGTCTCTAAGGACTTCGTAGGCTTCTTGGATCGCTTGGAATCTTGCGATCGCCCCTGGCTGATCGGGGTGGAGATCCGGGTGATACTGCCGCGCTAGGCGGCGGAAGGCTGCTTTGATTTCTTGATAGCTTGCCTGTGGAGACAAATTGAGACGACGGTAGTAGTCACCACTAGAAGAAGCCATAGTCAAAAGAAGAAAGAAGACAGTAAAGGAAAAAGAGACCGCAGCCGCCTCATTCTATCTAGTTTCCTGCTGCCAATAAGGCAAATAAATAGGTACTTATACCTAACTTCATCAACTTTTTTTGATACTTCATTCTACTGGTAGCCCAAACATGGCTCAAACGTGATCGAAGTACAGCGTTTCCAAAATTGGACCGTTTTCTGAGTTAGACCTAGAGCAACTATGAGTGAGTTTGCCAATAACTTCAAAAGTCACTTCGACGTAGTCGCTGCGCTTGCGCTTTCTTTTTGTCTGCTGGTGGGCAGCGCACTGACCGGGGTTTTTATTGCCTATCCGCTCGCTGTTTCTCTTTTACTGTTTGTTTTTGTACTAAACCGTAGAGGGTTTGCAGTTTCTGATTTGTTGAAAATGGCAATAGCAGGCGCGCATCAGGCTCTGCCCGTTGTAAAAGTGCTGCTGCTCATTGGAATGCTGACGGCGGTGTGGATGGCGGCAGGAACGGTGCCTGCTCTGGTGTATTACGGAACGCAGTTAATTTCGGCGCAGTTCTTTGTGCTGTGGTCGTTTGGGCTGACGGCAGCAGTGTCTGTTTTGATCGGCACGTCTTTTGGGTCGGCTGGCACGATTGGGGTGGCGCTGATGGTGATTGCTCGGGCGAGTAGTTTAGATGGTGGCGGCGATACTGGCGATGTTGTGAATCCAGTGGCAGGCGCGATCATTGCGGGCGCGTTTGTGGGCGATCGGTGTTCGCCGATGTCTTCTAGTGCTCACTTGGTAGCGAGCATAACTAATACGGATTTGTACAACAATTTGCGCAATATGGTAGTTAGCAGCTTATGGCCGCTGGCGCTGTCAGTTGTGTTTTATGTGGGTCTTTCTCTTTTGTATCCGGTGCAGCTTTCAGCAGCATCGATGATGACGGATCTGCCTCTGATGTTCGATCTCTCTGGCATTGTGCTGTTGCCTGCGGTTACGGTGCTGCTGCTAGCGGTGCTGCGCGTGGATGTGAAGTGGGCGATAGGTGTGAGTATTGTGATGGGTTGTGCGATCGCTCACACCCTTCAGCACTATTCTTTTGTCACCTTGTTTCGGTTCTTGCTCTTTGGCTATCAGCTGGATCAAGAGACTCCTTTGCAAGCGATTCTGCTCGGTGGCGGCCTGCTGCCAATGCTTAGAGCGGTCCTGATTGTTCTTCTTTCTACCGCGTTTGCTGGTCTCTTTGCGGATAGCCGCGTTCTGAGCTTCCTGGATAGTTGGCTGGCGCGCGATCGCAGCAATCGGCAGTTGAACCGAGCAACTGTCTTGGTCAGCATTATGGCCAATCTATTTGGCTGCACGCAAACCATTGCGATTTTGCTAACAGAACAGATTATGCGGCCCTGTTATCACAGACAGTTTCCTGAGAAGATGGGCGCAGCGCAGCTAGCGCTAGCGCTAGAAGATACGGCAGTAGTGATCGCACCTTTGGTTCCGTGGAACATTGCTGGACTGATTCCGGCGACTGTGCTGATGGTTGGTCCGGGGTTTATCCCTTACACGGGATATCTGCTGCTGCTGCCTCTATTTGTGTTGTTTCGAGGAGATAACTGGCTCTAGGTTCGCGCTAGCGGTAATAATCTCACTCTTTAGGTACTGTCTTTGTCATAGAGTTTGTTTTATCTTGTGCCCAAATATCAAAAAAAACCAACGCAGTCCCAAGAACTTACACACTCAGCACAATGAACAATCAGCAGATATCAAACTCTTTCGCTCAGGCTTTTTCTACAGCAGAGCAGCTAGGCGGCTTGGTTTCGGCTGTCGGTACTCAAATATTCAACAAAGTTTCTGCGTCTGCGATGGATACGACGACTAGGGTGAGTGAGGTCGCAACAGAATCAGCTCACTCTGCCCTAGAGCAAACAACAGAAAGCGTGGGCAAAACGCTAGAACCAATCGCTGAGAATCCGGCGGTCGATTACGTCGCCAAGGTGCCGGGTCTCAAATGGCTAACGAGTGCACTAGGCAGAGTAGACAAAGACCAGGCGGTTGCAGATGTCGTGAAGCTAAAGGCAGAGCATCCGTACGAATCGGATGAGGAGATTGCGCACCGAATCATTGTCGATACGACCCTCAAAGCAGGCGGAGTGGGCCTAGCAGCAAATATTATTCCCCCCGTGGCGCTAGGCTTATTTGCGATAGATTTAGCTGCGGTGGCAGCGCTGCAATCAGAAATGCTGTACCGGGTGGCAGCGGCATACGATTTTGATGCTAACGATCCGGCGCGAAAAGGGGAAGCCCTAACAATATTCGCGCTGTCGCTAGGAACCTCTAGCGCGGTAAAAAGTGGCCTTAGCGTAGTAGAGCTGATTCCGCTCGTGGGTGCGGTAGTGGGTGCCAGTAGCAATGCAGGTATTCTGTACAGCTTTGGCATAGCAGCATCCCAATTTTATAAGCGCAAGCAACGTCGACTACCAAAGGTCTAGTCCACATTATCGCAGCTATTTAGCGTAGCGACGGGGTGGGCCCGACGTGTACGATAAACAGGTAACCATCATCCACCTAATTTCTCGCCTCGAATAGAGAGATCCAATAGCTCCATCGGGTGCTTTAGCAGTACTTTCTCTCCTTGTTTCTCTAAAGACTGTTTGATCTGTAACGCGCAGCCTGGATTCGCAGAAGCGATCAAGGTTGCACCTGTTTTGACTAGGTTAGTGGCTTTCATCTGGCCTAGCTCTTCGGCAATTTCTGGCTGGAGCATGTTGTAAACGCCTGCACTGCCACAACAGAGCGCAGCATCTAAGGGCTCTCGCAGCGTGAGTCCGGGAATTTGCTGTAGAACCTGCCTGGGCTGACGGCTAATTTTTTGGCCGTGCAATAGGTGGCAAGCATCTTGATAAACCGTGACTAGAGGCTCGGCCTGCAAGGGATGAAGCTCGGCAGTTAGCTCCACTTCGGCTAGAAATTCTTGCACATCGCGGACCTTGCTAGAAAAGGCTTTGGCGCGCTCTGCATAGACTGGGTCGTCTGCTAGGATGTGACCGTATTCTTTGAGAGTATGGCCGCACCCGGCAGCATTAATAATCACGTACTCGACGTCTGTCTCTTCGAAGCTGTCGATCATCTGGCGGGCCAACGCTTGGGCCTGGGCCGTTTCGCCCTGGTGCTCGGGCAGCGCAGAACAGCAGCCCTGGCTCCTAGGAATGACAATCTCGCAGCCATTCGCCGCAAGCACCCTAGCAGTTGCCTCGTTGACGTTAGAAAAGAAGACTCTTTGAACGCAGCCGAGGATCATTCCAACCCGGTAGCGCTTTGTTGCAGTTGCGGAAATTTCTTCAGGCAGATTGTCGGCAAAGCAGCGAGTAGTGACGGGCGGCAGCAGGCTTTCCATCGCCGCGAGATTAGGAGAAATTTTCTTGAGCAGGCCAGTCTTCTTTATGAGCTTAGAGATGCCTAGCTTTTGATACAGGGCAAGTGGCGTCAGCAGCAGCCGGATGCGGTCTGGGTAGGGAAAAAGAGAGAATATGAGCTGGCGAATAGCTTTTTGCTTGGTTGAGCGCGGGTGGTTTCTCTGTATTTGGGGGCGAACGCTAGAGATGAGTTTGTCGTACTGCACGCCTGAGGGGCAAGCCGTGGTGCAAGCAAGGCAGCCAAGGCAGGTGTCAAAATGCGAGACAGACGTTGGGGAGAGAGGGACTTCTCCTTTATTAATCGCGTCCATTAGATAAATTCGGCCACGTGGAGAGTCACTTTCTTTGCCAATGACACGATAGCTAGGACAGGTCGGCAAACAAAAACCACAGTGAACGCAGGCGTCGATCAAACTCTGCTGAGGCGGGGCGCTACTGTCGAAGCCGGATAGTTCGCCAGGTGATTCGCCAGATGATTTGTCAGAGACTGGCTCATTCGTCGCAAGGCTGGTGTCTAGCTTTAGCGGGCTGGGCGTGGTTTGCATGGTAGTCGCGGCTGTCCATTCTTGGGTTCCCCTGGTTTTAGCTTAGCGTGTTTGCGGAATGCGATCGCCCCTACCTGTAGAACTCCAAAGCAGGGTCGCAATCGGCTGTAGGCGTAGAAATACATCGGGGAAAGCTGAACCATATAGTTCACTCAATAGCTTACTCAATAGTTCACCCAACATTTTCCGCCACAGGCCAACACAATTACTTCAACAGTCATCTGATCCGTAGACAGGAGCGTTTAACAGAACCATGAACCAAGACTCGCTAAAAGTAAGACCCAAAAGCCGCAGCTCAAATCATTTTTCTGTCTTGATTCGACTGCTGCGCGATCGCCGCACCTTTCTAGAAGAAGTCCGCACCGAAACCAAGCTAGAGAGCAAAATCGGCTCACTACTGATTGCCAGCACCTTTTTCTTCTCTGTCTACGGTGGCATCCTAGGCTCATACGGCGGCGGATTACAAATTATCTCTTCTGCGATCAAGCTGCCAGCACTCTATCTAATCACACTGTTGATCTGTGTGCCGACGCTATATTTTTTTGACATTTTATTTGGCTCTCAGCTCAGCTTCAAACAGTACATCACGATGGCGCTGACCTCGGTTTCAGTCATTAGTGTCTTACTTTTCAGCTTTGCTCCCGTAGTGTTGTTCTTTCTGATCTCAATTAGAGAGTACGATTTCTTTTTATTGTTGAACGTGTTGGTGATGGCAATCACTGGCTGCGTCGGCGTGCGACTGTTTTATAAAGGCATGGTAGACATGGCCGGACCAGATGGCTTTGACCAAAAGCTGCGCCTGAAGCTGCTGCAAGGTTGGGTGGTACTGTACGGCCTAGTTGGCTCTCAGCTCGGCTGGACACTGCGGCCTTTTGTCGGCTCCGACAGCCGAGTCTTTCAGATTTTCAGGCCCGAAATTGAAGGTAATTTCTACTCCAAGATTCTTCAGACGCTCGGCTCTATGCTCGGTCTGTATTAAAGCTAGTTCCTACTAACGAGCAAGAATAGCCGAAGGAGATCTAGCCATGAAAAACCTGGACAATTTGAGAATCACGCAGCGAGAGTTAGATAACATCACAGGACTAGACATAGGCGATGTGACTATTGGCTGGGCCTATCGGCAGACGGCGTTTGCGCCGGAGCACAGACTAGCTTTGCTGAGCGAGTTGGCTTTGCTGCTAATTGTCAGCCTGATCTTTTGTTTGCCGCTGACGCTGCTGCTGACGCGATCACTCAGTGGAGATAGTGTGCAGGCGGTGTGGGGCGTGCTGCCCTTTGGTGGGTTAGGTGCGATCGCCCTTACCATTGCCTGCGCCTACTACCGCTGGCGCGAAGGCAAACGCCTGCTCACCCTGAGCCATCTACTCGACGAGATCGACCGCTTCAACGAAATGGTCTCAGCCGTTGAGATTCTCGAAGAGCTGGGCGCGGCTAAAAATAGCAGTCTCAGTTTAGAGAATAAAGATGATGTGATCGAAGCGTTGCACCTGACTAGAGAAAGCCTAATTTGCGGCCTAATGACCGAAAAAGTCATGCGAAAACATCAGCAATTCATAGCTAGACGGCAGGAAATGTTCTCTAGCATCGAGCGGAATTTGGCAACGCTACAGCTCCTCCGAGTCAATGACGCAGCTAGCGACTATGGCCGACTGCTAAATGAAGCTATTCAAATTGGCACGGCGGTTCATCGGGAGCTGAGCTAAGGGAGAAGTTTCCAGCGAACCGAAGGAAGCCTTATCCTCTCTCGCTCGTTAATACAGCAACTTCCTGATTGAGCTTTTCTCCGATTGCATCTTCAGTAATGTCTATGTCGTAATCCATTTGTAAGCCTAGCCAGAACTGTGGGGACATCTCAAAATAACGCGCTAAGCGCAGCGCAGTATCCGCTGTGATTCGACGCTTTCCCTGAACAATTTCGTTAATCCGGCGAGCGGGAACTCTCAAAGCCAAAGCGATTTTGTTTTGGCTGAGATTCATAGGCTTCAGAAACTCTTCTAGAAGAATCTCTCCTGGATGAACGGGCATCAGCTTGTCTTCATTCATTTGAATTACCTCAGTGATAATCAACGATTTCTACATTCAGCGCATCGCCGTCCTGCCATTCAAAGCAGATACGCCACTGACTATTGATGCGAATACTGTATTGTCCTTTTCGATTGCCAGATAGCTGTTCTAGTCAGTTAGCAGGTGGCACACGCAGGTCTTGAAGCGTCATTGCTCGATTTAGCATTCTCAACTTACGCAAGGCGACTTGCTGAATCTCAGACGGCAACTTTCGTGATCGCTGACGCTCGAATATTTTCTGAGTTTCTTTGTCCTTAAAGCTTCCGATCACATTTTGATTCAGGTCTAATGCGCGTGACGGTTTTAGTATAACGTTTTACGTTTAACGTTGTGCGTTATATTTTCGGGAGGTGACTTCTTTGCCTACGAGTTCGACACCCAGCGCATAATCACCACGGGATACGACGAGGACTCCACTAAGCACGTTGTTTTATCCCTCCACCATCAGCGTTCTTCTAAGCTGCGCGGATCAAGTGCATCTCTAAGGCCATCGCCCAGCAGGTTGAAGCAAAGAACAACAATCACGATCAGCGCGGCAGGGGGCCAGACTAGCCAGGGATTGAGCACCAGGATTGAGGCGTCGGTGCCTGCTGAGAGCATGTTACCCCAGGAGGGGTCGGGCTCTGTGATGCCCAGGCCAATTAGGCTGAGGACGGCTTCGGAGACGATGTAGCTGGGAATTGATAGCGTCGCGGCGATGATTACGTAGGTGGCGGTCTGCGGCAGGATGTGGCGAGTGATAATGTGTAGGCTGCGTCCGCCCATTGAGCGTGATGCCTGGACAAAGGTTCTTTCTTTGAGTGAGAGCACTTCGCCGCGAATGACTCTGGCGAGTCCGGCCCAGCCGATGAAAGAGATAATTAGAACAATCAGCAAGAAACGCTGAGAGCTGTCTAGCTGAGGCGGCAAGATTACCCCTAGCGCGACTAGCAGGTAAATAGAGGGAATGGTCATGATCACTTCGACTAAGCGCATCAAGATGGAGTCGATTGCGCCGCCAAAGTAGCCGGATATGCCACCGACTAGTAGCCCTAACGGGAAAGAGATGGAAATCCCTACTAGGCCAATCCCAAGACTGATACGACCACCAAAGACCAATCGACTAAACACATCTCTAGCGGCTTTGTCAGTACCAAACAGGTTGAAATAGGCAGGCGTCGTGGCGACAGGACTGACATCTTCACTCTCTGTGGGAATAGGCTCAGGAGCTGCTAAAAAATCACTCTCTGGCTGTTCGATTACCAATGCTTCGGGTTCTTCTTCTGGGACGGGCGGCGGTGTCGCCGTACCCACTGGCCCAAACAGGTGCAGATTGCCAGGAATGCCTGGAAAGATAGGAATCTCTGTGAGTGAGATATTGTCTTCAAACGAGAACCCAGTAATCAGCGGTAGGGTGAACTCAAAGAGTCGATACTCGTCGCCTTTGACAAATAGCCGTAGCGGCGCGGGGCGACTGAAGTCTACTTCTCTGTCGCTGCGGCCTGTGCCTAGATCGATTGGGCCCTGGATAGTGGGGTAGATGTGGGGGCCAATGAAGTCTCCAGTCTCTTGGTTGATCCAGTAAATCTGGGTAGGGGGTAGCAGAGAGCCGTTGGGCTGCTGGCTGAGTGGGTTGTAGGGGGCAACAAAGTCAGCAAAGATGACTGCAATATAGAAAATGATCAGTATGAGTGCGCCGAAGCGGGCGAGCGGATTGCGCTTTAGTTTCTGCCACCAGGATCTTGTTTTCATGGGCACTCTACTTTCGTGGACGCTTTCATGGACGCTGCTTTTTGGGTGCTGATGGACTACTGACAGGTTGATGGAGTATAGGGTAACAGGTTTGGTCCTATTTTTTTGTTGGCTAGCGGGCTCACTCAAACGGGAGATGGTGAGTGATAATGAAAATTATTAAGATTTTGTAAACGCGCTGGCAGTCAAGCATTCAAACTGTGACCTACCAAAAACTTCAAGATGATTTTCAGGACAATGAGGATGGCTCTGAGCAGCCGAGAATCGTTCCTATTCTAGAATCGAGTAGTGTTTCTAATGCAGTGACCCAGGGTAAAGAGGGAGGGCGATCGCACCCCACTGGTGGAATAGGCGACTGGTTCAGCGGCCCCAAAGGAACGTTGATAGGGCTAGGACTCGGTCTGGGCTTGGCTTTCGCAGGTCAAAGGATCTTGTCAATCGCGGGCAACAGAGGCAGCGCGCCGCTAGCCGAAGTAGAAGCAGTTGCGAGTGCGACGGTGACTACGGTGCGATCGCAATCCATCTCCATTCGCCAAACCATTACCACCAACGGCACCGTCGAAGCCTTTGACCTGCTCTCAGTTTCGCCTAGAGCCAACGGCCTGCAAATCCGATCTGTGAATGTGCGCGAGGGCGATCGCGTCAACGCTGGTCAGACCCTAGCCGTACTGGATGACTCTGTACTACGCAGTCAAATTGACCAAGCAGAAGCACAGGTGAGCGCAGCGATCGCTACCGTCCAGCAAAGAAGCGCAGAAGCTGCACAGGCCGAGGCGTCTCTAGCCGAAGCGCAAGAAAATCTAGAGCGCTACAGCTCACTATTTGACCAAGGGGCAATCAGCGCAGAAACCTTGACCGAGCGCAGAACAGAAGTAACCACAGCCGAGCAAACTGTTGGCGCCCAGCGCGCTTCTATTGCTAGCGCAGAGGCGTCGGTGCGCAGCGCTCAAGCTGAGGTCAATCGGTTAGAAACTCAGCTAGACCAAACCTTAGTGATTGCCCCTAGTGACGGTGTCATTGCCGAGAGGTCGGCAACGATCGGTGACGTAGCCAGTGTAGGCACCCCTTTGTTCAAGCTTATTAGCGGTGACGAGCTAGAGCTCGCGGTCAAGATTCCGCAGACGCAAATGGCTAGGGTATCGCTGGAAACCCCCGTTCAGATTTCGTCTAATTCGGACGCCGACTTGCAGCTTCAGGGCTTTGTCCGTTCGATCGACCCGATTATTGACGAGCAGACTAGGGAAGCGACGGTGAATGTGGGACTGCCAGGGAGCGATCGCATTCGCCCTGGCATGTTCTTGCAAGCAGCGATTGTCACGGGTACTCGCACAGGCGTAGCCGTACCAGCCGAGGCAGTCTTGCCTCAGAGTAGCGGTGGCTTTGTCGTCTATCAGCTCTCTGAAAATAACGCTGGGAATGGCACAGTCAGAGCGCAGTCCGTGGAGATCGGCGAGCAGATTCCAGCGAGTGGTGGCCGCCCTGCGCAGACCGAAATTGTTTCTGGCTTGCAAGCCGATGTGCCAGTTGTGCTAGAAGGGGCTAGCTACGTACAAGATGGCGACCTAGTGAAGGTAGTCTCCGCCGATAGCTTCTCCGCCGATAGCTTTGGAGGCAGCAACTGATATGTTCAACATTTCTGAATGGTCAATCCGGCGTCCGGTGCCGACGATTGTTTTATTTTTGGTGCTGACGCTTACCGGGCTAGTGGCGTTCACCAATTTGGGTATCGATGCCAACCCCAATATTGACGTGCCAGCGGTGCTGGTGCAGGTGAATCAGACCGGGGCTGGCCCCGAAGAGATGGAAAACCAGGTCACTAGGAAGGTAGAAGACGCGGTTGCCGGTCTAGGCAATATCGATGCGATTACTTCGACGGTAAGCGATGGGTCATCCGAGACAATAATTGAATTTAACCTAGGCGTAGATACGGACCAGGCTACCAACGACGTTCGCGATGCGGTCACTCGGATTCGTCAGGATTTTCCAGAAGATGCCAGAGATCCGATTGTGCAGCGCATCGAGTTTTCGGGTGGGCCAGTGGTGATCTATACCGTGGGCTCTGATCGGCGCTCAGTAGAAGAAATCAGTGACCTGGTCGATAGAGAAATCAGTCGCCAGCTGTTAGCGGCCAGAGGCGTTTCCAGAGTAGACCGCGTGGGCGGGGTCGATAGAGAAATTCGCGTCAACCTCGATCCTAGCCAGCTGAATGCCCTAGGGATTACAGCGACGGATGTGAACAATCAAATCCGCCAGTTTAATATCAACCTGCCAGGCGGGCGGAGCGATATTGCGGGCGTAGAGCAGGGGATTCGGACACTGGGGAGCGCGGCGACCGTAGATGAGCTGCGGTCGCTTCAGGTTGTTCTCCCCTCAGGCGGCACCGCGCCACTGAGCAGCTTGGGCTCTGTTGAAGATGATTTTGGCGAAATTCGCCAGTCGGCCTATCTCAATGGCGATCCAGTGGTGGGCTTCCAGGTCTATCGCAGTAAGGGCAGCGTAGTGGTCACTGTAGAAGAAGCAGTGGCAGATGCGATCACCGATCTAAAGCAAACTCTGCCAGAAGACATTACTTTTGAGCTGACCTATACCAGTGCTACAGACATTCGAGACTCGTATCAAGCCTCTGTGGATGCGCTGATACTCGGCTGCGTCCTGGCGGTGATCGTGGTGGGCCTGTTCCTCAAAAACTGGCGGACGACGCTGATTACCGCAACAGCGCTGCCGCTTTCAATTATTCCAACTTTCCTAGTGCTGCAAGTGCTGGGCTACACGCTTAACAGTATGTCTTTGCTGGCGTTGACCCTGGCGGTTGGCAACCTGGTCGATGATGCGATTGTAGAAATTGAAAATACAGAGCGTCACATTCAGATGGGCAAGCGGCCTTTTCAGGCGGCGATTGATTCGACCGGGGAAGTCGGGCTCGCGGTGGTCACCACCACTGCCACGATTGTGGCGGTGTTTCTGCCAGTTGCCTTTATGGGTGGCATACCGGGTCAGTTTTTCAAGCCGTTTGGCGTGACGGTAGCGGTAGCGACGATGTTCTCTACGCTAGTAGCCAGGCTAGTCAGTCCGATGATGGCGGCCTACCTGCTAAAGCCAGCGGTCAAAAGCGACGAAGCAAACACCGTAGTTGCAGCCGATGGGCTGCGGATACCGCGCTATCTTTTGCCCTATCACAAGCTGCTGAATACAGCCCTAAATCACCGTCTGATAACGATTGTTTTAGCGCTATTGTTCTTTATTGGCAGTATGAATCTGGCGCAGTTTTTGCCCACTAGCCTGTTCGATTCTGGAAATACGAGCCGGACATCTATTGGCATTGCGCTGCCGCCGGGCTCGACGTTAGAGAAGACAGAAATGGTGAGCGATCGCATCACCAACCTGCTCCTGGCTCAGCCTGCTACAGAGGACGTGTTCATGACCAACACGCCGGGCGATGCCTCGGCCTCTGTGCAGCTAAAGCCCAAGAGTGAACGCATAGAGCGCAGTGAATACGAGCAGCAGCTACGCGAAGAATTCCAAAATATTCCAGGCGTCAGAATCAACTTTATCAGCCAGGGCGCGGGCGGCGGCGGCAAAGACTACGAACTCGTCTTAACCGGTGAGAACCCTGATCTCCTCACCCAGACTGCTCAGGATCTCACTCAGCAAATGCGACAGGTCCCAGGACTGGTCGAAGTCAACTCTACTGCTTCACTGGTGCAGCCCGAGGTGCTGATCAAGCCTGACCCGGCTAGAGCTTCGGACTTGGGTGTGTCAGTCAGCAGCATTGCGCGGACCGCGTCTTTGGCAACCATCGGTGATACCGAGTCAAACTTGGCTGACTTTGACGTCGGCGATCGCCAGATTCCGATCCGCGTCCGGCTAGCACCAGAAGCCATCAACGACTTGAGCACGCTAGAAAACCTGCAGGTGCCCGGTCAAAATGGCCAAATGGTTCCCCTGATTGCGGTCGCCGATATCGAATTTGGCAGCGGCCCAGCCCAGATCGATCGCTACAATCGCTCTCGGCAAATCACCGTTGGTGCCAACCTTCAGGGAATTACGCTAGGCCAGGCAGTCGAAGCGGTTGCAGAGCTACCGGTGATGCAGAACCTACCCGATGGTGTCAGAGAGCAGCCAACTGGTGATGCCGAGATTCAGCAGGAGGTATTCAGTCGCTTTGGCATGGCGCTAGGCACGGCCATCTTGATGATTTATGCGGTGCTAGTGCTGCTGTATAACGACTTTTTGTATCCGCTAGGAGTGATGGCCGCGCTGCCGCTCTGTGTCGGTGGCGCGTTGATGGGTCTGTTGATTGCCCAAAAGCCAATGGGACTGTTTGCTCTAATCGGCATCGTGCTGCTAGTTGGCCTAGTCACCAAGAACTCAATTCTGCTGGTCGACTATGC
>JBCCOH010000043.1:0-36934 GCA_039111275.1 Cyanobacteria bacterium P01_D01_bin.1
CGACTTCGTGTCGCAGGAGATTCGCGCAGCGGAAGACCCAGAGTTTGAGACCTTCTACACCAAGAACATCTTGTTGAACGAAGGCATTCGTGCGTGGCTAAGTCCTCAGGACCAGCCACATGAGAAATTTGTATTCCCTGAAGAGGTACTCCCCCGTGGTAACGCTCTCTAATAACAGCTTCGTCGGCGGTGGCCGCGACCAGCCCTCTACAGGCTATGCCTGGTGGTCTGGGAACGCTCGCCTGATCGATCTGTCCGGTAAACTGCTGGGCGCTCACGTCGCTCACGCAGGTCTGATTGTATTGTGGACGGGTGCGATGACTTTGTTTGAAGTCTCTCACTACATCCCTGAAAAGCCCATGTACGAACAGGGCTGTATTTTGCTTCCTCACCTCGCCACTTTAGGCTGGGGTGTTGGACCTGGTGGTGAAGTTATTAACCTATTTCCTTACTTTGTAGTAGGCGTGCTTCACCTGATCTCTTCTGCTGTTCTCGGTCTTGGAGGCGTCTACCACGCTCTTCGTGGCCCTGAAACGCTAGAAGAGTACTCCAGCTTCTTTAGCCAAGACTGGAAAGATAAGAACCAGATGACTAACATCATCGGCTATCACCTGATTCTGTTGGGTCTAGGTGCGTTCTTGCTTGTAATCAAAGCCTGCTTCCTCGGCGGTGTATACGACACCTGGGCTCCAGGTGGTGGTGATGTTCGTGTGATCACGAATCCCACGCTCAACCCTGCGGTGATCTTCGGCTACCTGACTACGTCTCCGTTTGGCGGCGAAGGCTGGATCGTTGGGGTCAACAACATGGAAGACATCATCGGTGGTCACATTTGGGTCGGCCTAATCTGTATCTCCGGTGGCGTATTCCACATCTTGACCAAGCCGTTTGGCTGGGCTCGTCGCGCCCTTATCTGGAATGGTGAAGCTTATCTTTCCTATTCCATTGGTGCGGTGTCTTTGATGGCCTTCATCTGCTCTTGCTACGTCTGGTTTAACAATACTGCTTACCCCAGCGAATTCTATGGTCCTACTAACGCTGAAGCCTCTCAGGCTCAGGCTATGACCTTCTTGGTTCGTGACCAGCGTTTGGGTGCCAACATCGGTTCTGCACAAGGTCCGACCGGTTTGGGTAAGTACTTGATGCGATCGCCAACTGGAGAAATCATCTTCGGTGGTGAGACCATGCGTTTCTGGGACTTTGACGGTCCTTGGCTAGCGCCTTTGCGTGGTACCAACGGACTCGATCTTGACAAGCTCAAGAACGACATCCAGCCATGGCAGGTCCGTCGTGCGGCTGAGTACATGACTCACGCGCCCAACGCCTCCATCAACTCGGTTGGCGGCATCATCACTGAGGTTAACTCCGTTAACTTCGTGAACCCACGTCAGTGGTTGGCTTCCTTCCACTTCGTAATGGCCTTCTTCTTCCTAGTAGGTCACCTGTGGCATGCAGGTCGCGCTCGCGCGGCTGAAGGCGGCTTCGAGATGGGTCTAAACCGCGAATCTGAACCCGTATTGTCCATGCCTGATCTTGACTAATTTGTTAAGTTGCCTTCGAGCAGCTAGCTAGTCGAGTCCCGGTCAAGAAAGCCTCTGTCGATATGACGGAGGCTTTCTTTTTTGAAGCTGTGTCTTGCAGCAGTGTTTTGATAGCTGTGGCAATTCCTGCGCATTTGCCAGCAGCGCCAAGACCAAAGTGCTACTCTAATCCCAGTAAAGTCACCCATTAATATGAGCGTTAATTCCTCTGACGACCCAGCCGTCGCCCGTCTCAAAGAAATTCGCCCTGACCTGCTTAAACTACACAAAGCGCTGCTGTATTCTGAGCGCACCGTTTATGAACAGACAGAAGGTCCAATCGCTAACAGCGGCGAATTCTTTAGGCTCGTGACCGAAGACGAGGCGTTTAGCTGGCTACGACCCATTTCTCAGTTCATCGTTCAAATCGACGAACTGCTTGACCTGCGTAAAAAGGACAAAGTCGAACCAGAAAGCGCCGCTATTTTGCTGGAGAAAGCGCGGCTGATGCTAAAGCCGGATAAGAATTCTCTGACGCCTTTAGGCGAACACTACTTTCAGGCAATCCAGAGAGACCCAAAGATTGCGCTAATGCACGCGGACATAGCAGAGAAATTGCGTGGAGAGGGTTAACGCTGTGGCCCTAACCAACCTTCCCCTCGGGCTGCTTTAGAGTCAGCGCGAACCCGGCGACCATCACCGTTAGCGCTCCGGCTATCCAAAAGGGAAACGAGTAGCCGAAGGAAGTCACCAGCAGGCCAGAGATTGCCGGACCGACTGCGTTTGAGATGCTTAGGTAAGACGCATTAAGTCCTAGCACTTCGCCCTGTTCGCTCTGATCGCTGCGGGTTGACAAAATTGAGTCGATTAGCGGCATCGGGAAGGCGTTGACCAGGCCGAAACAGCCCAACAGTACAGAAAAAGCGAAGATGTTGGGTAGAGCGGGCATCAGCAAGAACAGAATGCCTCTAGCGACTAGCGCACCGACTAGCACGTTAACAATGCTAAAGCGCTTGCGCAAGGGCTCTAGGGCGAACACCTGGGAGATAAAGGCCAGAATGCCGAAGGCGACGAAGGCGATCGCAAGATTCCTCGCATCTTGACCTAGCACGTTGATAAAAAACGGCTGAAACGCAAACGTAAAAATTGTAAACGTCGCCCCGTTGAGAAAGGTCATCAGCAGAATTCGACCCACCACCGGGCGACCTAGCGCGGTGAACAGGCTGACAAAGTTGAATTTCTTGGCAATTCTGTTGGTCGCGGCTGCGCTGCCGCTTCGGTGATCGCCTTCACGGTCAGTCTGGGTTTCACTCAAAAAGAAAAAGCACATAGTCGCGGCGATGAGGGCGATCGCAGCTGATACCAAAAAGCTCATGCCCAGTGAGGACACTGTCAAACTACCAATCTGAATTGGCGGCACTAGCTGGGCGGCATAGCTCAAAGGCGGACCTGCCACAAAGCCTAGACGAAACAGGCCGCTGTAAATGCCAAATGCCTGGGTGCGCTGCTCGGGCGTAGTGATATCGCTGACGACTGCCTGGGCCACCGAGTTGTTGCCGCCTGTGAGGCCGTCGAAAATGCGAGCGGCAAACAGCAGCCAAGGGACACCTGCGATCGCTGCCACTAGATTAGCCACCGCCGTCCCCAGCAAACTGATCACCAGCAGCGGCTTGCGGCCTAGCCGATCCGAGAGCTGGCCAAGAATTGGCGTACCGACAAACTGTGAGAGCGAATAGGCCGTCGTCAACAGACTCGCCTCAAAGTCACTGAGTCCGAACTGCATCGCGTATGGATACAACGTCGGAATGATAACCGTAAAGCTGACAGAATTGATAAACGAGATCGAAGCAACTATCCAAAACTGTAGCGGCAGCTTGGGACTATTGCCCGGCGCATCACCACGTGAAGACTGAAAAGGCATGGTGTGTAAGTTCTCACGCTTATGACCGTATTCACCTTAAGCCTATTCGGACGCCTTTGGCTTCGCACTCAGCTGCTGCTTTAGTCCAGAGATCTCTCGTTCTCGCGTTTCTACAATGCCTACGACCTGCTGAATCGCCCTGGCTAATGCCCCTAGCTCATCAGAGCGTTCTGCCACCTCATCGATGCCTAGATTATTTGCCTTAAAGCTGTGGTTCTCGACAGCGGCCACAATCGCTTCGGTCACATAGTAGATATGGGCTAGGTCTTCAACGCTCTGGTTCTGACGCTTTTCAAACGCGCTGATCACCTGGTTGTAGCGGGTGGCGATATGGCCGACCTCGGTAAACGGCTCGACTGGAACCCGCAGGCTCAAATCATTAGTTCTCGCCTGATAGTCCATGATTTGAAAGAGTTCGTAGGTCTCTGTCTTGGCCTGGTGCTCCGAGACGTTGAGGCCAATTTTCTCTTCTTCTAATGAAATGCGCAGCGGAAAAATTTTATTGACCAGGGTTAGGATCACCCAGGCAAAGCCGAAGGTCCAAACTGCCGCCGTGCCAATGCCAAAAAGCTGCACCATGATCTGATTGCCTCGGCTAAGCCCGGTATCAATCAGATCGAGCTGGCCGAATAGACCGACGCAGAGCGTGCCCCACATTCCGGCTGCGCCGTGGACCGGGAAAGCATCTACTGCATCGTCGATGTGCCAATAATTTAGCAGTTGGGACGCTAGAAATGCGATCGCTGCTCCTGTCCCACCCACAATCACCGCCAGTGGCTCAGTGATAACATGGCAACAGGCCGTCACCGCCACTAGACCAGCCAGAGAGCCATTGATCAGCTGTTCTACTTCTACCACCTGGTGCCGAAAGCCGCTGAGCACCGCCGCCACGATCATGCCCGACACACCAGCCATCACCGTATTGATCACGACGCCCGGCACCTGGTCATTCAGTGCTAGCGTGCTACCCCCATTGAAGCCAATCCAGCCAAACCACAGCAGCATTGCCCCTAGCACCGAGAAAGGAATATTAGATCCTTGAATTCGGCTAGATTGTCCGCTGCCCAGCTGATCCGAAAATCGCCCATCCCTAGCGCCGATAACCAAGACTACCGCTAGACCAAACCAGGCACCCACGCTATGAACAACCGTCGAACCTGCAAAATCTACGAATCCAAGATTTTCTAGCCAGCCGCCCGCGTTTCCTGCCGTAATCCCATTCCAGCTCCATTGCCCAAACAGCGGATAGATAATCCCAGAAATAAAAAACGCCAAGAACAGATAAGCATGAAACTTTAGCCGCTCTGCCGCCGCCCCAGAGACGATCGTGGTCGCGGTGCCACAAAACATCATTTGAAACAAAAAGAAGACAGCTCCATCGGGCCGACCGCTGAATGTCGGAGCAAATCCGGCACCGCCAAACCAGCTAGCCGCAGAGTTGCCAAACATCAGCGCGTAGCCGAATAGCCAAAACAACCCTGCCGAGATGCCAAAATCCGCCAGATTCTTCACCGCGACATTGATGCTGTTTTTCGAGCGAGTCAGCCCTGACTCTAGGCACATAAACCCAGCCTGCATCAAAAACACCAGGCCAGAACAGAGCAGCAGCCATAAAGTATCAGCCATTGAAGTATCAGTCATCCAGTCGGTAGTCCTTTGTGGCTAAAGTGATATCGCTTTAGACGGTAGTGATGAGCAAACTGCGGCAGCTTGTCCTGATGCCCCAGGATAATCAGCGAATCATCCACATTTAGCAGTTGAGTCGCCGACGGCCGAAAAATTAGCCGATCGTTAAATCGACGTAGCGCAATCACCATAAAGGCGCCTTTGCCTCGCACCTGAAACTCCATCAGTGTTTTGCCCTCAAAAGGGGAGCCCGCCTGAATCTGCAATTCTTCCATCTGCACCTCGACATTCGCCAGAAACTCATTGAGATAGCTGCGTTCGTAGGTATTGTTCAGCAGGTCCATCCCCGCTGGACGCACGATCAGGTTAGAGATTTGGATTGCACTAATCGTGTCGGGTAGTACGATATGATCGGCCCCGGCTAGACGCAGCTTGCGCTCTGTCGGTGGCAGCTCGCCCCTAGCTAGAATTTTGATGCCTGGATTCAAATCGCGAGCTGTCAGGGTGATGAAAACGTTTGTTTTGTCATCAGGCAGCACCGCTACCAAAGCTTTGGCCCGGTGAATACAGACCTCTTTTAGGGTGATTTCTTGAGTGGCATCGCCTTGATAGTAGAGATAGCCAGAGGCATCGGCGACCTCTATTCGCTCAGGCATAGTCTCGACCACGACGAATGCCTGTCCTGCCTTATCAAGCTGGGCCGAGAGCACCTGTCCCATTCGGTCGAATCCACAGACAATCACGTGGTCTTGCAGATTTGAGATGGTTAACTGCTTACGCTGATTGCTAAAAGCGCGGTTGATTTCGCCCTCGGTTACCATCTGCACAAACCCTCCTACGCTATAGACCGCAGACGTCGTCCCAGCAATAATGACCAGAATCGTAAAAATTTTCTGGAAAGGTGTCTCTAGAGGCTTTACCTCTCCGTAACCCACCCCAAAGATCGTGATTACGACCATATAGATCGCTTCGAGCGGTGTCCAACCAAACCAAACATAGCCGAGAATAGCTAGCAAAACGGTCAGGAGAAAGAAAACAACGCCAGTGAGGACACGACGCGCAGATTCGTGCATGGATTGGGTGCAAGCTACGCTGCTTAGTAAACAAGCTAGGCAAACTCTAAAGTGTGTCTCAGGCTACAGGGCAACTGTCCGTTAACTCTTAGCAGTCCGACACCTAGCTGACCTACAGCTTCGGCGTGTGCTTGTGCCAGTCAGTCGCCTGCTCGTAGGCATGGCCGACTTCAAATAGTAGGTCTTCGCGCAGAACGTTGCTGACTAGCTGTAGGCCGATTGGCAGTCCGTCTTTGGTAAAGCCACAGGGTACGCTCATTCCCGGTAGTCCGGCCATGTTGACTGGGATAGTCATCAGATCCAGCAGATACATGCTGAGCGGATCGTCATTTTCGCCCACTTTAAAGGCGGCGGTGGGAACGGTGGGGCTGACGAGCACATCTACGTCCTCGAAGGCTTTCTCAAAATCCTGCTTCATTAGCGTGCGGACTTTTTGCGCTTTGAGATAGAAGGCGTCGTAGTAGCCTGCGGATAGGGCGTAGGTGCCGATCATGATGCGGCGTTTGACTTCGTCGCCGAAGCCTTCAGACCGAGTTTTGTTGTACATCGATAGCAGGTTGGGCTCTTTGGCGCGCAGACCGTAGCGAACGCCGTCGTAGCGGGCCAAATTTGCCGACGCCTCGCAGGGGGCAATGATGTAGTAGGCCGAGACGCCGTAGTTGAACCGAGGGCAGGAAATGGTTTTGACTTCTGCGCCTAGCGCTTTGAGCTGATCGATTGCGACTTGTACAGCCGCGCCCACTTCGCTATCTAGGCCATCACCAAAGGTTTCTTTGATCACGCCAACTGTGCGGCCTTTGAGGTCTGATTTTAGGAACTGGGTGTAGTCAGGGATGTCGACTTTGAGACTGGTAGCGTCTTTGGGATCGTATCCGGCGATCGCACCCAACAAAATCGCCGTATCCTCCACCGTACGCCCAAACGGACCAATCTGGTCAAGCGACGAGGCAAACGCCACTAGGCCAAAGCGCGAGACCAGTCCGTAAGTAGGCTTCATCCCCACAATGCCGCAAAACGAAGCAGGCTGACGAATCGAGCCACCCGTATCCGACCCCAGAGACACAGGCGCTTGCCCCCCGGCCACCGCTGTCGCCGATCCGCCCGACGAACCACCCGGTACGCACTCAACATTCCACGGATTCTTCGATGGGCCAAAGGCAGAATTCTCGGTAGAGCCGCCCATCGCAAACTCGTCTAGATTGGTCTTGCCGACGAATACGGCCCCGGCTGCATCTAAACGCTCTGTCACGGTTGAGCTATACGGCGGCACAAAGTTCTCTAGCATGCGAGAGCTACAGGTCGTACGGATGCCTTTTGTACATAGATTGTCTTTGAGAGCAATTGGAATGCCCGCTAGCAGACCAATATCCTCACCAGCCGCAATTTTGTCATCTACTGCCTGGGCCTGAGCTAACGCTTTTTCAGCCGTCAAAGAAACAAAGCTGCTGAGTTGCGGCTCTACTGCCTGGGCCTGCTCAAGCTGGGCCTGCGCAATCTCAACGGCGCTACGCTCTTTAGTCGTGAGCTGTTTGTGCAACTCGCGGATGGCTGACATATGGATTCCTCTCGAATTGAAACTGGCTAGCTAACACTAACTGGCTAGCTAACACTATAGAAGGGTATCAGGCTAGCAGCCTATAGAACCGCCTAGGTGGTATCCTCTATGACAAAGTAGTTTATGTAGTTTTATTAAGCTCTCGTGCCCATCTTCTACGGGTTCGCCCCGACGTCTGGATGTCTGGCTTTTGGTATACCGCCGCGATCGCCACTACTGCTAGCGCCCTATTTGCCATAGCCACTGGTGTAGGTGTTCCACTAGGAGATAATCCATCTAGACGAGCGACTTTTGAAGCGCTCAGCTATAGACTGATCACCTCAAAACAACTCCCTTCAAGACAGCCCACTTTTGCCCTGACTGGGTCAACTGCCGGTTCGAGAACGGCGAGTCAGCGGGTTAGCAGAGCGATTGACCGATCGGCAGACTTGATATCAGGTGTGAAAATATCGGGTGTTGAAGAAGAGACAGCATCTCGAAGGGAGGTTGCCAGTAAAAACGCCGACCGGGCTAATTACGAGCAGGCCGTGGCAATAGCTCGGCTGGCTGTCGATGCTTATCAATCGGCTCAATCGGCTGAAACACCAGCAAAAAGCATTGCCTTTACCCGGCGTGAAAAAAGACTATGGCGGCGCTCTATTCAAAAGCTATCTGCGATCCCAAGGAGCGCCGTCCTATATCCACAGGCCAACGATAAAAAGGCCCACTACACAACGCTTCTAACTACCGCAGAACGTAAGGTGCTTGCCGCCGACAGCGCTTTTCTAGCTGATATCATCAGCGATGCTGGGCTTTCGGCAGATAAGATGCACATCACGTTATGTCAGATCGATGTGCCACCTGAGTCAATCGGCACTAGCGGCTTGGAGGCGAAAGGCGGGTTTAACCCTGACCACTGTCGCCATTATCAGGGCGAACAGTTGCTGGCCAGTCCTGCTAGCTTGATCAAGCTACCGATTGCGATCGCCCTACTAGACAAGGTCGACACCGAGAGTCTAGATCTCAACAGCAAACTCTACATCGACCCTGATAACTTCACTGAAAATGCGATAGGCGCCACTATCGAAGTCGATAAAGAATATCCGCTGGTGCAGGTAATGGGTCGAATGATCGATGAAAGTAACAACATTGCCACCAATCAGCTAATTGACTATGTTGGGCGAGACAATATTGCCAAGACGCTAGCTGAGCAGGGATACCAGGATACTTTTGTCGACCATAAGCTAGCAGGCGATCGCATCCTTCCCCCCAACCCCGGCACTCAGAGCAATCGGATCACCACCGACGACATCACCATGATGATGGTCAACATCTATCGTCTTTCTCACCCAGGAGACGAAGAGCTGTTAGAAGCCCTGCTCGGCCAAAAAGACCAAGAGCTTGGCTACCAGGCGCTTCAGGAACTCCAAAGTGAACTAAAAGTTGAACTGCAAAGTGAAACTAGCAGCAAAGAGGACAGCAGCGAAGAGAACAGCAGTGAAGAGGACAGCAGTGAAGAGGGGCGTAAAGAGAGTGCCAGCAAAGTGGAGTGGATGGGCGAAAAAACTGGCCAGAACAACCGCATGCTCGGAACGACGCTGGCAATGAAGATAGCGGACAATCGCTACGCCTTGACCGTTGCGATTGACTACGGCGGCGATCCAATCGCAATTAGGGAGATAGTCAAAGGCATAGCGCTCTACCTGATAAAAAGCGGTCCCCTCGTGGCAACAGTTGATCCAACATCAACCTAGCAGGCATCTCGTGAATTGCTAAGTGACTCAGTCTCAGCGTCGTTCAAGAAAAAGCCTAGATTCCAGTCGTTGCGTTCTCGTTCGTAATAAACCTCTTACAGAAAGATAATCTTTTAACCCCTGAAAAAAGAATATCGTCCACCCTTGCAAATCGAAGATTTCTGCAAATAGAAATAGAGATATGTATCGATCCCCTCTTGCCAACTGGCAGATACCCACTCACACTGGATTGTGATGTGAGAACGGCCTGTATCTGTGAGCCAGGATTGACGTTGTGAAAAGAGTACTTTCAATAATTTTGGGCGGTGGTGCTGGCACCCGCCTGTATCCGCTGACCAAAGTCCGTGCAAAGCCTGCCGTCTCCTTAGCAGGTATGTACCGTCTGATCGATATTCCGGTCAGTAACTGCTTAAACTCCAACATTTTTAAGATCTACGTGCTGACTCAGTTCAACTCGGCTTCGTTGAACCGGCATATTTCAAAGGCATACAACTTCTCTACTTTTAGCGATGGCTTTGTAGAAGTGCTTGCCGCCCAGCAGACCCCAGATAGCCCCAGCTGGTTTGAAGGGACTGCCGACGCTGTGCGCAAGTACATGTGGATGTTTGAAGAGGCCGATGTAGACGAATTCATTATCCTCTCGGGTGACCATCTCTATCGGATGGACTACAGCGACTATGTAATGAAGCACCGTGAAAGCGGCGCAGATGTCACCCTTTCTGTAGTGCCGATTGGCTACAAAACAGCATCTAGCTTTGGTTTGATGAAGGTTGATGAGAGCAACCGAATCGTTGAGTTCGCTGAGAAGCCAAAAGGCGAGGCGCTCGAAGCGATGAAAGTAGACACCACCGCGATGGGCCTTTCTCCAGAAGAAGCCGAAGACAAACCGTTCATCGCCTCTATGGGTATCTATGTGTTCAAAAAGCAGGTGCTGATCGACTTGCTAAGAAACAACCCAGACCAGACAGATTTTGGCAAGGAAATCATCCCGGCCTCTGCCCGCGACTACAACGTACAGGCTTATCTATTCAAGGGATATTGGGAAGATATTGGAACAATTGAAGCGTTCTACAATGCCAATATTGCGCTCACAGAGCAGCCTAATCCCGCCTTTAGCTTCTACAGCGAGGATGCGCCGATCTATACGCGATCACGCTACCTTCCTCCCAGCAAGATCAAAGACAGCCAGATTACCCAGTCAATCATCAGTGAAGGCTGCATTCTCAAAAAGTGCCGTATCCACAATTCTGTCATTGGTCTGCGGCAGCGCATCCACGCTGACTGTGAGATTGACAGCTCCTTGATCATCGGCGCTGACTACTACGAAAAAACGGATGAAGACGGCGAGTTCCCAGTAACGCTCGGCCAGCCCGGCCAGATTCCAATCGGCATCGGTGCAGGCTCCGTCATCCGCAAAGCCATCATCGATAAAAACGCCCGCATTGGTAAGAACGTTCAGATCGTCAACAAAGACAACGTCGAAGAAGCTGAACGAGAATCCGAAGGCTATTACATTCGCAGCGGTATCGTCGTGGTGCTAAAAAATGCCACCATCCCAGACGGCACCGTTATCTAGACCGTCATCTAAAAAGTAGGGGCGTATAAAAAGGGGCGTAGCATGCTATGCCCCTACAGCGTATGGATACATGAGCGTATGGATACATAGTCGAAAAGAAATCCTGGAAAGTTGCATAGCTTGTAACCGTAGCATCAATATAGAGGACCGATTATCTGGTAGGACTCTAATGTGCCTTTTTGTCTACAGCTACTCGAGCGGTGCCTGTAGACCCCAAAGCATAGTCTACACCTGAAAATCACTAATGACGCCGGTCAACCCAGAGTCTGATAGCGACGATTTACAGCAACCAGAAGCTTCGCGTCCTTTTCTAGAGGTTCCTTTAGGAACAGTTCAGCGCAGCTATGCTAACCAGCTGACGCAGGATATTGAAAAATTAGAGGCCGAAAAAAGCCAGTTAGTTTCCGAAAAGGAACGGCTGCAAAGTCAAATCGATACCCTTCAAGCAGAGTACACGCAGCTAATTGGCCTAACGCAAAGCCTGCGTCAGCCATCTGGCCCGCTTTTACCAGGAGAGAAAGAGCTGCCCGCGCAAGAGTTCGCGCCAGCTAGTTCAGATCGGGCGCTAGAACTGCCCACTCCCTCGACCTCTCAGCAGCGCCGACAGGCGATCCGACGGCAAGCGCACAGGCTGTCTCTACCAATTGAGAGGATAAATCGAGGACTGGTGCTAAGTGCGATCGCAACTGCCTTAGCGGCGCTGCACTACTGTCTGTTCGACATGCTTTCTCGAGGCGGCAGCTGGTTGGGACTGGTCACTGTCGGCCAGTTAGGCAGTGGCTTTGTTCCCTCTACTGCTTTGCTCTGGCTCAGAATGCTAGTGATGGTCCCGGGTCTACTGCTACTAGCGCCGCAGCTATACAGAGGAACCTGGCACGATTTACAAGACTGGCTCTATAGACGTGAACAACTGCTACTGCCGTTGATTAGCAGCGGAATCGCCCTATTTTTTTCTCAGATCTTGCTGTACCAAAGCATCGGTCTAGTCGGTGCGGCCATTGGTTCAGCGCTATTCTTTCTCTATCCGCTGACGGCCATTCCCGCCGGGCTAGCGCTACGCCAAGAGCAGCTGCCGACGCCGCTTGGCCTATTGGCACTCGTAGCGATCGCTATGGGCGCACTGCTGATAGCGCAGCCTATCTTTGCGGATGGCTCACTGAGTCTACTGTGGACTGGGGTACTTGCCAGCATTGCCCTTAGCCTCTACATTCTGCTAACTAACTTTTGCCACCAGCAGCGATGCCATCCGATTCCGACGTCCATCGCCCAATTTTCTACTGTGGCTGTCCTTAGTAGTATTGTTCTATTAGTCAAGCCACTTAAGCTGTCTAATATCAGCTGGTCTAGCTTATTTTTATGGGGAGTGCTCATCGGCGCTCTAATGCTGGTTGTCTACCTGCTAAACTACGTCAGCCTGCTGACTATCGGCCCTAGAGCGACTATGGTCGCTGCCTTTACGCCGCTGCTCGCCCTGGTATTTTCCCTGAGCTTCACGCCAACCTCTACCTTGGTGGTGATTCAGTGGACAGGTATTATGATGATTGCAGTCGGTGGAGTTGCGCTGGGTAAAGAAAAGCTAGACAGAGAACTGTCCCAGTCGTGAGTCAAATCGTGAGGCAGCTTCACGAGCTGATCTAGACAAGAACGGAGAGAGAGGGATTCGAACCCTCGAACAAGTTGCCCCGTTACAGCATTTCCAGTGCTGCGCCTTCAACCACTCGGCCATCTCTCCTTTATTCTGCCGCCAATCACTCTTTCAAAGCCCGCTGAGGTCTTTTGATAGAACGACTTACAGCTTTGACATCGTAACAGAAAGCGGAGTGAATACCATACTAATTTTCACACTCGCTTCGACTTGGGCGATCCGTGCGATCATTGATAGCACCTCCTTGCTCACCTCCGTTTTTCTATGGCCGAAACCTACCGCGTTCGTATTCATCATCGGCAAAAGAATATTACATATACCGTGCAGGTACCGCGCGATCGCTACATCTTACAAACCGCAGAGAACCAAGCCGCTGACCTACCCTATGCCTGCCGCAACGGAGCCTGCACTGCCTGCGCCGTCCGTGTTCTTTCAGGTGAGCTGCATCAGCCCGAAGCGATGGGGCTTTCTCCGGACTTGCGTGATCGCGGCTATGCACTGCTCTGCGTTAGCTATCCGCGCAGCGATTTAGAAGTAGAGACCCAAGACGAAGACGAAGTTTACGAACTCCAGTTTGGTCGTTACTTTGGTAAAGGCAAAACCCGCTCCGGCATCCTAATCGATGACGACTAAACATGGCTTACTCAACCGACGATCTTCAGCGCTTTCTGGATATTGCAACCGAGGCTGCTTCTGCAGGCGGCGCAGTCCTACGGCACTACTGGGGCAACCTGTCCAACATTCAGCAGAAAGGTCGCCCAGGAGATCTTGTTACCGAAGCGGATAAAGCTGCCGAAAAAGAAGTTCTAGCGGTGCTGCACCGGCATGTTCCAGACCACGCCATACTCGCTGAGGAATCTGGCAGCATCGGCAAACAGACTGACGAACTGCTCTGGGCTGTAGATCCTTTGGATGGGACCACGAACTATACCCATCAGTACCCTTTCTGTGGCTGCTCTGTGGGTCTTTTGATCAACGGTCAGCCTGCGGTCGGTGCAATTGTCGATCCGGTTCGCAACCATCTTTTCAGGGCGGCAAAAGGACTAGGTGCAACCTGCAATCGAGAGCCGATTAGCGTTTCTACGACTAGCGCCTTAGCCAATAGTCTGCTGGTGACTGGCTTTGCCTACGACCGCCGCGAGACGATTGACAACAATTATGCGGAATTTTGCCACCTTAGCCATATCACCCAGGGCGTTCGCCGAGGGGGTGCGGCCTCGATTGATTTGGCCTATGTGGCCTGCGGACGCCTAGACGGCTACTGGGAGAGAGGACTATCACCCTGGGATGTGGCTGCTGGTGTCATCCTAGTAGAAGAAGCAGGCGGTACAGTCAGCGCCTATGATAAGAGTCCGTTTGACATCAAGAGTGGCCGCATTCTAGCAACCAACGGCCAGATTCATGGCGAGCTGAGCAGTACACTCACTGAGATAAAACCCTTCGATCGGTTTGCGCCCTAATTGCTTTTCTCCCTCTTTTGCCCTATTTTATGACCGTCGACATTGCTTTCTCGATCAACCGTACCCTTCAAGTACCGCTAATGGTGGTGATCAATTCGATTCTTAGTAATACGAGTCATCAGATTGAACAAGCGCCTCTACGGTTTAATGTGGCCGTACCGATAGGAGAAACTGCGTTCTTTGAGGAAAAGCTAGGGGAAGCATTTTCAGAGAAGTACAATTCTGACCAGGTTGAATTTCGAGTTAGAGAGTTTTCACCACCCGCGTATCTAAAACAATATCTAGACAATAAGTTTCAAGAGAGAACACAAGAAAGGCGACTTTCTCGCTACATGCAGTACGCCAGATTGTTCTTTAGAGATATCTTTCCAGATGTAGGCCGACTGGTCTATTTTGATGCGGACATTGTTGTGTTGGGGGATGTGCGATCGCTCTTTGCTCAGGGCAATATTCTCACTTCCCAAAATTATCTCGCTGCCGTTCCCCAACTTTTTCCAGCCATCTTCTACTTTAGCAATCCCTTCAAAGTATGGAATGACCTGCGCCAGTTCAAAAGTACGTTCAACAGCGGCGTACTGCTAACTGACTTATCCTTTTGGACGGAGAAAACTTATGAACTGCTAAAGCACTATTTAGAATTAGATGAGAAGAACGACTATCGACTTTATCACCTAGGCGATGAGACAGTCTTTAATCTAATGTTCAAAGATACTTATCTACCGCTTGCCAAAGAGTGGAACTGCTGCGGCTACGGTCAGGTCCACTGGGTCGCTAGAGCGCTGAAGAAAGATCCTAAAAAGATGAAAGCGATTCACTGGAGCGGCGGACATCACAAACCTTGGCAAGGTGAGCAGGTTATCTATTCGGATCTATGGCGCAGCTATCTGTAACTGAATCGGCAGCTAGATCGGCAGCTAAATCGGAATATGCCCGGGGCTGGGTTGATAGTTCAAGGTAGTTTTAGTCTAGACAGGCCGGCTTTTTTTGCCTGCCGTTGTGATCGCCTGCCAAAGAACTCTGTTATATCATCGACGAAGGAATACACTACTGGCACCACTACCAGCGTCAGCAGCGTAGAAACAATCAGTCCACCTAAAATCACGGTAGCAATAGGCGAATAAGCGTCCATCCCAGTTTCTGGGAAAAAGGCTAGGCGCACAATTACAACTAATGTGGTCAGAGTGGTCATAATAATAGCCTTGAGTCGAACAGGGCCTGCTTCGCGGATGGCGATCGCTCTGGATATTCCTTCTTTTCGCTTTGCTAAAATCAGCTCTAACAACAGAATAGCCGCCGATAGTGAAATCCCAGAGAGAATTATAATTCCAAGAATAGAGACAGTCGAAAGAGTATGATTAAACAACAACAACGCACTGAATACTCCCACTAGCTGTAGAGGAACAGACAGCATCATCACCAATGGCTGTACAAAAGAGCCAAACTGAATCACTAGGATGATATAGAGCAGAACGAGAGAAACCAACAAACCTTTGAGCAACCGGGCAAACTCGGTCATCATATCGGTCATATCGCCCATAGAGTCGATACCGTAGCCGGGTGGAAAATTGAGCTGTTCGCCTGCTTTCATCGCGATCGCCATCGACAAATCCATCGAAGCAGGTCCATTTTTGCGGTAGTAGCCATTCACATACACTACCCGTCGGCCGTTCACGTGCTCAATTAGCGTCGGTCCCTGCTGCGGCTCTAGCGTGGCGATCGTATTCAGCGTCACCTGCTGTCCGCCTTGAGCCGTGATGTAGGTACTCGAAAGATCCTGCATCGTGCTGCGATCTGCCTCGTCGTAGCGAACCAAAATTGAGTTTTGTCGCATATTCGGGCGATTGTAGTAGCGACGGGTCATGCCGCCGTTGAGTGCGTAGTAAGCCTGCTGAGAGACCGTTTGCACGTTCAGCCCTAGTTCTTGAGCACGGCGGCGGTCGATGTTGAGCCGATATTCTGGCTGGGTCATCGCTGAGCTAGTAAACGGCATGTGGATATCAGAATTCGCTCTGGCAATCTCTAAGGCGCCTTGGGCCAGTCGATGAAGCATATCCAAATCTTCGCCGTATACCGCTAGCTGAATTGGCGCAGCAGAGGTCGCCATCACGTCTACGCCCATTTCTTTGAGAGCAATGCGACGAACGCCTGGAATCGTCTGCCGGGCTTCGGCTTCGATGGTATCCATAATTTGCCAGATGTCACGCCGCCGCTCTGTTAAAGGCGTAATCGTCACTGTCATTGAGGCCGTATTCACCCCGCCCATGCTGTAGCCTGTGAAGTAGGTGCTGTTGCGCGTTAGCTCAAAGCCTATCTGCGCCGATACCTTCTCCACTTCGGGCTGCTGCAACATAATCTGCTCAAACCGAGCGGCAGCGGCATCGGTCGCTGCAAACGAAGTGCCTGCTTCCATCTCTAAAGTCGCCACAAACTGGCCCGAATCGCCCAAGGGCATCATCTCCTGCGGAATAAAAGTAAATAGAGAGATTGCCAGCACCACAGATGCTCCCGCAACGGCCAGCGTAATTTCTCTGTTGTTCATACAGATATCTAGCAGCCAGGCATAGCCTCGCTCTAGCTTGCGAAAGCCATAGCGTACAGGCGTAGTCAGCACTTTCAGCTTTGTGCGTCGCTGAGGCTTTTCTTCATATGGCTTGAGAGTAAACGCCGCTACTAGCGGAATTAGCGTAATCGATATCAGCAAGGAAGCAATAAAGGCAAACACCATCGGCCAAACAAGACCAATAAACATCAGTCCTGTCAGACCGCCAGAAAGAATCGTGGGCAATAGCGCCGCAATCATCACGCAGCTTGCTGCCGCACTGGCCAAAAATACTTCTCCTGTGCCCTTAATAGCCGCCTTCACGGGCATCAATCCGACGCGTAGCTGCTGGTCAATCGAATCGAGTACGATAATCGAGTCGTCTACCAGCTTACCAATCGCCATCATCATGCCGATAAGGGTAGAAGAATTTAGCGACATGCCGATGGGAATAAACGGCAGAGTCGAAAGTGCCAAACTGGTAGGAATAGAGATCATGATGATCCCTGTGGCACGGAAGTCTTCTAAAAAGATAAGAATGACTAGCCCGGCTAGAACAACACTGATTAACAGCTCTTTGAACGTACTGTCGAGAATTAGATTCACCAGGTACGAGTTGTCATAGGCTGCTTGAAACTCAAGGCCGGGATACTCGCTAGAAATATCCTCTAGCTCTGCGTTTACCCGTTCAATCACCTGCGGCGAGCTAGAGTCCGGCCGCTGAATCACATTCACAGCCAGTGCCGCATCACCGTTATACCGATAGCCGCTACGACGCTCTTCGTAGGTATCTTTCACAGTGGCCACATCGCGTACATACACGACTCGCCCGTTCTGTTCTAATACGGGATAATCCATCACCTCAGCCGCGCTGAGCGTACGCTCGTCTGTGCGAACTAATATCTCACTATCGCCCTGGGTCAGCGTGCCTGCGCTCTGGCTAATGTTGTTGGCATCGATCGCGTCGCGTACCTGTACGATAGAGAGCCCATAGGCCGCGAGCTGCTGTCGATCAACAATAATTTGGAGCTGACGGCGATAGCCGCCAAAGATAGAAACGGCCTGTACATCTTCTACCTGCGTGAGGCGATCGACTAGCGTATTGTCGGCAAATTCTCTGAGCTGAAGCGGATCCCATTGCTCTCCTTTGAGCGCTAGAGTCAGCACGGGTCTGTTCAGCGGGTCGATGGGCAGCACCCAGTAAGAGCGAAAGTTCACATCATCAAAGAGCAAATCGCCTTCCGCTGCTGTCATGATGTTCTGCACGGACTGTACGGCTTTATCCACGTCACCGCCCCAAGCGAACTGAATGGTGACAATGGAGCTGCCCTTTTGTGAGCTAGAGCGAATGAAGCGCACCCCGTCTAGAACGCTGAGCCGCTGCTCGATCGGCTCGCTGACGTAGGCTTCTATCTCCTCGGGGGAAGCGCCCGGCACCCTCGTAACTACTGACACTAGTGGGCTTTCTACGTAGGGCATCATCCGCACCGGCAGCAGAAATAGCGTCAGTAACGACAGCATTATCACCGCGATATAGAGCGCGGTAACAACAGTTGGATTTTTGATTGACCAGCGGGTGAGAAATTCTTTCACGGTGAATTACTGAGCTTTGGTCATGGTTTTGCTATCTACTCTGCTGTCTGTTGGATTGCCTAGCCGCTCGACAATAGTGACTTCACTGCTGGGCAGCAGACGCCGATAGCCGGAGGTAATGACCTGATCGCCTGCTGCTAAACCGCTGGTGATCTCTACTCGATCGCCATTGGTAAGCCCGGTTGTCACTCGCTGGCGCTGCGCCACGTCGCCGCTGACGACCCAAACGGCGGGCTCACCTTTAAACTGCGCGATAGCAGCCTTGGGCACGGATAGAGCATCTGTCTGGCGCTCGGTAATAATCTTCATATCTACGAACTGACCTGAGAGCAACCGCCCATTGGGATTGTTGACGACGGCCTCTACAGTGACCGTGCGCGTGGTTGGGTCCGTTCGTGGAAAGATGGTTGTGATCTCGCCGCGAATTGTGCCTGCGGCTTCTGTACCGGGTATTGTGGCTGTAATTGGCGTTCCAATCTGAACGCGGCTGGCATCCTGCTGAGCAACATTCGCTCGCAGCCTAACCCGCTGATAGTCACCAATTTTGAAGATTCCTATTCCCGGCTGCACCACGACGCCTGGATCAGATATTCTCTCTTGCACGATGCCACTGATAGGAGAAGTAATCTGCGTGTAGCCTTCAAAAGCGGATGCGCTACTGAGCTGGGCTTCAGCCTGGTCGACCTGGCCTTGGTCGCTGACGACCTGAGTCTGCAAGCGGCCTAGCTTAGCGTACGCACCTTGCAGCATGGATTCTTTTGCATTGACTTGAGAGATTAGCAGATCGTACTGGTCTTGAGGGGTGGCTCCGGCGGCTGTGAGATTAGCAAAGCGATCGCGCTGAAGCCGCAAATACTCTAAATCGGCCTGTATCTGGCCGATTTGCTGCCTTTGTTCTTCAACTTCTGCCTGGGTCGCCTGCATGTCAGCACGCAGGGACAGTGCTGCCGCTGAGGCTTCGCTCGTCTGCGAGACGCGCTCGAGGGCATCTAGAGTGGCTAGGGTTTGTCCGGCAGAGACGCGATCGCCCGGATAAATCTCGTAGTTAGATAGCTGGCCCGCCACCCGAGGATACACAGTCACTTCCGTGTAGGGATAGATTGCCCCCGTATAGTTCACGCTGACGTCCAACGCGCCAGAGCGCACCGCTTCTACCGTGACAGGCGTAGGGTTAAAGGCTCCATCGACCTGCATCATTTCATCGTGGGACATGCTGCTGTGATCCATGCCGCTATGATCCATGCCGCCCATGCCATGGTCCATATGCATCACTTTGAGTCCACCAGCAGCTAGGACAATCACAGTAGAGAGTCCTGCAAATACAGTCAGGCCGAGCAGCGCTTTACGAGACGGTTTTCTGCCAGGTAGGGCCGATGGTTTTTTTTGTTTGCCTGTCGTTACGATTACAGACTCATCTGAAGGCTTGAGCGCAGGCGAGGGTTCGACAGTAGGCGACTGTTCGACGGCTTGTAAAGGTTCAACCTCAGATAAAGGTTCGATAGCAGATAAAGGCTTGATAGCGAATGAAGGTTCAGCTGAAAGCGTCGGCTCAAGTGCTTGGTGCGATCTGCAGAGCAATTTGGACGATTTTAGTGAAGTATTCATAGATACAGTGAGTTTGATGTGGCTCTATGCTGACAAGTCGAAACTGCTCAACATCCTTTTGAAGGTGTTGTTTTGAGAGTGCCGCTTTGAAAGTAAAGTTTTGTCTGTAACGTACGAATGACCCAAATCGCCTTACTCTGGACCACCTTAATTCTAAAGGCACCTACTCTGAAGTCCTACTCCAAGATTTCTTATTTTGATAGAATTCAGCAAGTGAAATGAGTCCCTTTTAGCTATACAGAGTACAAAGACTGTGTCCGTTCATTTTTTCAAAAAATTACTTCCTCTGAACAGCAACTCTGAGTAGACAAAGTTACTGAAAACATAGCAGCCGTCGAACAGCAACACGGTACGCCGCAAAACATAGTCTTTTGTTGTGGTCTTTTCTCCGGCAGTGGCTGTGATTATATCGTCAACTTTCTGACCAAACGGCATACTCATTTCCAGTAGGGTCACTAAAGTGAAATCGGCGACCGCCTGGAAACGAGAAAGTTGGCTTGATAATTGAGCCTCCGGCCTGTTCTATCTTTGTTTGAGTGTCTTCTAGCGCTTCGCTGTAGAGAACAACTAGCGCGCTTCCATTTTCCGTAGAAACGCTTTGATCGGATTGAAAGAAGCCGCCATCGATTCCCGCGTCTGAGAAGGCCGTGTATTCAGCACCGAAGCCCTCGAACTTCCAGTCAAATACCTGACTAAAGAAATCTTTGGCTGCTTTTATATCCGTAGTGGGAAATTCAACATAGTTGATTTTATGGTGATTCATGGCATTTTATTCAGGCGCGTTTTGTTTAGGATAGGCTGACTATCTTCTTGAAAAAGTCTAGCTTCTTGGCGTAGGGTGGATAGCGCCAGTCTATGTCTAGCCAGAAGGGTTTTCTAAGAACACTTTTCATATGAGAGAAGGTGTCGAAGCTAGTTTTGCCATGATAGGCACCGATGCCGCTGTCGCCGACGCCACCGAAGGGCATTCCCCAAATAGCCAGGTGTAAAAAGACATCGTTGATGCAGACGCCGCCGGATGAGGTAGAAGAGAGAATTTTTTCTTGTAGGGATTTGCTGCGAGAGAAAATGTAGAGAGCGAGGGGTTTGGGTCTGGCGTTGATCTGGGCGATCGCCTCTTCAATTTCCTGGTAGCTTAGCACTGGCAGTACCGGCCCGAAAATTTCTTCTTGCATTACTGGCGCATCCCAGCTCACATTATCTAGCACGGTCGGCGCAATGAACTTATCAGCCCTATTCGTCTGTCCGCCAGCTATCACGTTGCCTTCGATTAGACCTGCGACCCGATCAAACTGGCGATCGCTCACCAAACGAGAGAAATCTGGACTCTGCGCTGGATCATTCCCGTAAGATTCTTCAATTGTTTGCTGCAAAGCTTCAACAAGGGCTGGTTTGACAGCTTCGTGAACCAACAAATAATCGGGAGCCACACAGGTTTGTCCAGCGTTCAGATATTTTCCCCAAACGATTCTTTTTGCAGTGACTTCCACATTGATATCTTGATCAACAATGCAAGGACTCTTACCACCTAGCTCTAAGGTGACGGGCGTCAGCTGTTTGGCTGCAGCTTCCATGACGATCTGACCCACACGGGTACCCCCTGTAAAGAAGATGTGGTCAAACTTTTGCGCCAATAGTGACTGGGCAGTTTCAACGCCGCCTTCTCTGACAGCAACGTAGCTGGGGTCGAAAGTAGAGCCGATTAGCTCGGCCACTACTTTTGAGGTGGCTGGAGCGATTTCGGAGGGCTTGATGATGGCACAGTTGCCAGAGGCGATCGCGCCAATCAAAGGCGAAATCACCAGCTGAAACGGATAGTTCCACGGACCAATAATCAGCACGCAGCCCAAGGGCTCTGGCTGTACCCACGCAGAACCTGGCAGTTGGGAGAGCGGCAAACCCACCTTCTGCGGCTTCATCCACGACTTCAGCTTCTTCAGCACGTAGCTAAGCTCAGCAGTCACGGCCACCTCAAAATAGCCCTCAAATTCTGGACGGCCTAAATCGTCTTTTGCGGCCTGGATGATGTCGTCCTGTCTGGCTGTGATCGCGCTTTTTAGCTTGTTTAACTGCTCTAGTCGAAAATCTAGTGGTTTTGTCTTTCCGGTTGCAAAGAACTGTCGCTGACTTTGCAGCAGAGTCTGAAGGGTTTGATCTGAATTGAGCGGCGCGGAAATGGCTGTCATAAAGGGGCGAGGCTATTGGCTAGTTTCACTGTAGTTAAAACTGTAGTTAAATACATCTACTAGTTCAACTGGATATTCGGTATGGCGCTACAGTATTGATGTGCTTTTACAGCTAGCTAATATTTGTAACTTTCTATACTAAAAAATTGCCAGAAGCTATGGCAGACAAAGAGACTATTTTGATTCTGGCGGCGAATCCTTCGGATACGTCGCGGCTGCGATTACCGGAGGAAGTGCGCGAGATTGAGGAGGGACTGACGCTGTCTGCGGGGCGCGATCGCTTTCAGGTAGAGTCGCAGTGGGCAGTGCGTTCAGATGATTTGCGCCGAGCGCTGCTCAAGTTTCAGCCGCAGATTGTCCATTTCTCTGGTCACGGTACGGGTGAGCAGGGACTGGTGCTAGAGACAGATACGGGACTGGCGAAGCGGGTGACAGGTGGGGCTCTGGCGCGACTGTTTAGCCTGTGTCCGAGTGTGGAGTGCGTGGTGCTAAATGCGTGCTATTCGCAGGTGCAGGCGAGTGCGATCGCGCGACATGTGGATTATGTGGTGGGGATGACGAAGGCGATCGGCGATCGCGCTGCGATCAAATTCTCAGTTGGCTTCTATGACGGGCTAGGCTACGGACGAACCATCGTCGACGCCTACGGATTTGGTCTATCTGCCATTGACTCGGAAGGCATTCCTGAGACGGCTACACCGATACTGCAAGTGCGTGAAGGACTGACAAGTAGCCAGCCCAGACGACAGACGAGTGACGTGGTCGCAGGGCTTAGAGACACATTCGCGGGCAAGGTAGACGCGCCTATCGACGGTCGAGACATTGGATTGGCTGAAGATTTTGAACCTGAAGTCGCTGGCGATGACACCATCATTCAGCCATCTGGCCAATCGTCTGGCCAGCCTTCCTCGGCAGACAGCGCGATCGCGCTAGAGGAACCACAGGGACTGGTGCCGCTAAATTCGCAGTTTTATATTGAGCGATCGCCCATCGAAACCGACTGCTACGAAATCGTGGTGCGTCCTGGCTCTCTAATTCGGATCAAAGCGCCTCGGCAAATGGGCAAAACCTCCTTGCTAGTACGCACCCTAGCCCATGCTAGAACCCGAGGCTTTGCCACCGTCCGCCTCAGCTTCCAAGAGGCCGACAGTCAGGCGCTAAACGACCTAGACGAGTTTTTGCAGTGGTTTTGCTACAGCGTCACAGAAGAGCTAGAAATGGAAGACAGGCTGGCTGAGTACTGGTCTGGCGGGCGGCGCGGCATTGTCCGGCGCTGTCAGCGATATTTTGAGCGTTATCTGCTTACCGAGACGGACAAACCAATTGTGCTAGGACTCGATGAGGTCGATCAGGTCTTTGAGCATCCAGAGATCGCCACCGACTTCTTTGGCATGCTGCGGGTCTGGCACGAAGAGGGCAAAAGCAGCCCGCTATGGCGAAAGCTGCATATGGTAATTGTCCACTCGAAGGAAGTGTATGTGCCGCTGAGTATCAATCGATCCCCGTTTAATGTGGGTTCGCCGATTGACCTGCGCGAGCTAGATACTAAAGAAATTGAAAAGTTGATTGCTCGCCATCAGCTCGTACTGAGCGACTATCAAAGGCAGCAGCTGATTGAGCTAGTCGGCGGTCATCCTTACCTGCTGCGGGCAGCACTCTATCAGCTAAAACGAGGCCGCATGAGCCTAGCGCAGCTACTGACCGAAGCACCGACCGAAGGCGGATTGTACAATGACCACCTACGACGCCACCTGCTGAACCTAGAAGCAGACAGCGCGCTGCTAGCGGCGTTTCGGCAGGTGATTCAGGTGTATCGTCCGGTCAAGATTGGCTCTACCGAAGCGTTCAAGCTCAACAGTATGGGGCTAGTGAAGTATCAGGGCAACGAAGTCGTGCCCCTGTGTGAGCTATATCGGCAGTACTTTCAATCGCGGTTAGGAGGTTAGGCAGTGGTACAGCAATTGGCCTTTGACAATCATGCAGACGATATCCAAGCGGATTATCCCGACTCGGATTCTGAACTCTACCCCGACAGTGATGGTCAGCCGATGGCAGACAATACCAAGCAGTTTCGCTGGATTACGACAATCAAAGGGAATCTAGAGCGACTGTTTGCCGATGACGACAGGGTCTTTGTCGCGGGTGACTTGCTGTGGTATCCGGTAGAAGGCGAGCCCAAGATTCGACAGGCTCCTGATGTACTGGTGGCATTTGGTCGGCCAAAGGGAGATAGAGGTTCTTATCGACAGTGGCAGGAAACAGGAATTGCGCCGCAGGTGGTCTTTGAGATCTTATCGCCGGGGAATCGTCCGGGTGAGATGCTGCGCAAGCTCAATTTCTATCACCGCTATGGCGTAGAAGAATACTATATCTACGACCCGGATGATAACCAGCTAACGGGATTGCAGCGTTCTGACAAATCGCTTCAGCTAATTGGTGAGATAGACGGATGGACGAGTCCTAGGTTGGGCGTTCGTTTTCAGCTAGGGATAGAAACTTTAGAGATCTATCGGCCTGATGGGGAGAAGTTCTTAACGTTTGTACAGCTGAGTGAACAGCTCAATCTTGAAAGAGAACAGAAGCTGCAAAGTCAGCAGCGCGTTCAAGCTTTGGAGGCGAAGCTACGAGAATTAGGGGTTGATCCAGAAAGTTTGTAGGACGAGCTGGGGAGTGAGTGGTCAGTGAGTGGTAAGCAACCATGAGTGAATATCGTTACCAGGTGGGCGGAAGTTTGCCCGCAGATGCGCAGACCTACGTGGAACGAGCGGCGGATGCGGAGTTCTATGCGGCGCTGAAGGCGGGGGAGTTTTGCTATGTGCTGAACTCTCGGCAGATGGGTAAGTCTAGCCTGCGGGTGCGGACGGCGCAGCGGCTTCAGGCGGAGGGCGTTGCCTGCGCATCGCTAGATATTAGCGGTCTGGGAACGACGACGATTGACCCGGAGGAATGGTATTTCGGGGTGATCGATAGCCTGGTAGATCGGCTGCACCTTGACCAACTCGACCCGAGCTTTGATCTCGATGACTGGTGGGATACGAATCATCGGCTGTCGGCGGTGCGGCGATTTGGCAAGTTTTTTAGCGATGTGCTGCTGCGGGTGGTGACTCAACCTGTAGTGATTTTCCTAGATGAAATCGACAGCATTTTGAGCCTGGAATTTGACACGGATGACTTTTTTGCGGTGATTCGTGAGTGCTACAACAACCGGGCGGAGGACGCGGCGTTTAATCGACTGACGTTTGCCCTGATTGGTGTGGCGACGCCGACAGACTTGATTTTGGACAAGCGGCGGACGCCGTTTAATATCGGCCACGCGATTCAGCTAACTGGGTTTCGGTTTGAAGAGGCAGCGCCTTTGCTGCCGGGACTAGCGAGCGTTGATGAACCGGATGCGGTGTTGCGATCCGTGCTGCATTGGACGGGAGGACAGCCCTTTTTGACGCAGAAGGTGTGTCAGCTAGTCGTGCAGTCGGTGCAGCAGAGGCGGGCAGATGCTGACCAGTTTGCACTGTCTGCCAACGCAGACGAGCTGGTGGAGTCGATAGTGCGTAGCGCCATCATCGATAATTGGGAGGTGCAGGATGAGCCACCGCACCTGAAGACGATTCGAGATCGATTGCGGAACAATCCGCGAGCAGGACAACTGCTAGGGATGTATCAAGATGTGGTGCAGCAGGGGCATATCTTGCAAGATGGCAGTCCAAAGCAGGTGGCGCTGCGGCTGTCTGGGCTGGTGGTGGAGCGGCACGGCACTTTGCAAGTGTATAACCCGATCTACCGCGAAGTATTCGACCTGGTTTGGATCAGAGAGGCGCTAGCGAGCATTCGGCCCTATGGTGCGCAGTTAGAGCAGTGGGCAGAAAGCGATCACAGCGATCAGCTTTTGTTACAGGGTGCGGCTTTGGCTGAGGCGCTAGGTTGGGCAGAGGATCGGAGCCTGGGTAAGCAAGACTATCAGTATCTGGTAGAGAGTCAGAAGCTGGGGCTGCGGACGGAGCTAGCAGAGATGCAGGCGACAGTACAGCAGGCAAATGAACAGCTTTCGGAGAAAAACAAAGCGCTAGCGGCTATCAATGCCAAGCTGGAAGGGCAGCAGGCAGAGCTGTCTAAGGTGCGTGGCAATATGCGCTGGGCCTATGGATTGGGATTGGGGCTAGCCGGTCTAGCAACAGTGGCGGCAATCATTACTGGTGGCTATGCGACGGCCAAGGCGACGGAAGCAGCGGACGCGGTGCGCCAGAAAGAGGAAGCAGAACTAGCGACGACCGCAGCCTTTGAGCAAATTGACGGTCTCCAGAGGGATGTTGGCAGTCTGGAGACTGAAAAGGAAGAACTGTTTGCTGACAAAAAAGGGTTGCTAGCTGAGAACCGACAGATTGCTACCGAGGTGAACCGGGCGCTGAGTGCGCAGGAAGCGGCGGAGCTAGCGGCAGTGGATGCCAGCGAGCAGGCAAAAGCGGCTGAAGCGCAGGTCGCGACCGCTGAAAGTCAGGCTGTAGCGGCCCGGAATGAAGCGGCTGAGACGACGGGCCGACTGGCGAGCGTGAATCAAGATCTAGCTGCGCAAACTGCTGAATTTGATCAGCTACAGACTGCAACTAGCCAGCTGACGGCAGAGCGCGATGGATTGAATGTAGAGATTGCTGATTTGGAAGCAAAAGAAGACCGCATCGAGAATGCGTTGCAGTCTTCTATTGGTACGCTAGGACTTCAGCGGTTTCGGAATGTGTTCTATGCGTTGGGCGGATTGCAAGAATCTCTGAATTATCTGCAAGGGAGTTTGGAAAATGCGAAAAATCTGAACAACCGTCGGGGTGAGAGCTATGCGTCTGGAAACTTAGGAGAGATGCATCACAACTTGGGTGACTACCCCAAGGCTTTAGAGAATCATGAGACGCATCTGGCTATTGCTCAAGAGATTCAGGATAAGTACGGTGAGGGGCAGGCGCTTGGCAATATTGGCGAAGTCTTTCATGACCAGGGGCAGAACCGTAAAGCGCTAGAACGTCATGAACAGCATTTGGCGATTACCGAAGAAACCCAAGATAAGTGGGGGAAAACGCAAGCGCTAGCAAATCTAGGAAGATCTCACCTGGCGTTAGGGGAACCGGACAAAGCGCTTGACTATCATCAGCAAAGTTTGACTCTAGCTGAAGAGATTCAAGACAACTTAGGAGAAGGTCAGATCCTTAGCTACACGGGAGATGTCTATGCCTTTAGAGGAGAGAATCAGAAAGCGTTAGAGCATTACCAGCAGGCTTTAGATATTGCTAGCGGTATCGGTGATCGCTTCTTTGAAGCTGAAGCGCTCAAGAAGTTTGGTGAGACCCATAGACAGATGGGCGAATATGATAGAGCCGCTGAATACTATGAACAAAGTCAGTTGATTTCACTAGAAATTAGTGATCTAAAAGGACAGGGCTCTTCTATCAGTAGTCTAGGCGAAGTATTTGCAGATCAGTACCGCTACGATAAAGCGATTGAGAAATACAATATTGCTCTCCAGATCTCTCAACGTATCGGTGATTTGGAAGGAGCTGCAAAAACCCTCAACCGAGTTGGACAGTTCTATGACAGGACTGGTCAACGTCTAGAGGCTTTAGGCTACTACGAAGAGTCGTTAGCCATTGCTCGTCAGGTAGGCGATCGAGCAGGCGAAGGCGCTACTCTCAACAACATTGGTTTGGTCTATGGCAATCAAGGCAACTATGGCGAAGCGCTAGGCTACTACGAAGAGTCGTTAGCCATTCGCCGTCAGGTAGGTGATCGCGCCGGCGAAGGCACTACCCTCAGTAATATCGGTTTGGTCTATAACAATCAAGGCAACTATGGCGAGGCGCTACGCTACTACGAAGACTCGTTAGCCATTCTCCGTCAGGTCGGCGACCGTGCAGGTGAAGGCACTACCCTCAACAACATCGGTTTGGTCTATCGCAATCAAGGCAACTATGGCGAGGCGCTACGCTACTACGAAGACTCGTTAGCCATTCGCCGTCAGGTCGGTGATCGCGCAGGTGAAGGCACTACCCTCAACAACATCGGTTTGGTCTATCGCAATCAAGGCAACTATGGCGAGGCGCTACGCTACTACGAAGAGTCGTTAGCCATTCTCCGTCAGGTCGGTGATCGCGCTGGCGAAGGCACTACCCTCAACAACATCGGTGCGGTCTATGATAATCAAGGCAACTATGGCGAAGCGCTAGGCTACTACGAAGAGTCGTTAGCCATTCGCCGTCAGGTAGGCGACCAAGTAGGCGAAGGCGCTACCCTCAACAACATCGGTTTGGTCTATGACAATCAAGGCAACTATGGCGAAGCGCTAGGCTACTACGAAGAGTCGTTAGCCATTGCTCGTCAGGTAGGCGACCGAGCAGGCGAAGGCGCTACCCTCAACAACATTGGTTTGGTCTATCGCGATCAAGGCAACTATGGCGAAGCGCTAGGCTACTACGAAGAGTCGTTAGCTATTCGCCGTCAGGTAGGCGACCGAGCAGGCGAAGGTCTCACGCTGAAGAACATTGGCGCTACTTTAATTGACCAACGTCAGTACACTCAATCGCTACAGCCATTATGGGAGTCATATCTAATTTTCAAGGAGATTGGTATGTCTTCTCAAGTAGACGACATACAAGTCGGACTATCGATTGCTCTCAACGGCATTCGCGAAAACAATCCTGCCACTGAATACCAACAACAGTGCCGCACCACCGCCCAAACTACAGGCATTCCCCTCACCGATCTCTGCTCAGAGTGAGCACCGCCATATTCCACCACAGGACGGAAAGTCAAAATGACAATTAAGTACGGACTCATCATTTTTTGGAGCGATACTGACCAATCTTTTATCGTTGAAGTGCCAGAACTTCCTGGATGTGTAGCAAATGGAGAAACCTATCAAGAAGCCGTCCAAAATGTACAAATTATCATTCAAGAGTGGATCGAAACCGCACAGGCGCTATGTAGAACGGTCCCAGAACCAAAAGGTCATTTGTTGTTTGCGTGATAAGACATGGCTACAGAAGCAACAGACGTAGAACAATATCGAAAGTACATTCAGAAGCTCTTGGCAGAGCGCACTCAGCTCAATTCTTATCACGCCAACGCTGAAGAATACGAAATTCAAACTATCTTCGATACCCAAAGAGATCACTATCAGCTTCTCCACGTTGGCTGGCGCGACAACAGACGCAGCTTCGGCTGCATCCTGCACCTCGATATCAAAAACGGGAAAATCTGGATTCAACACGATGGCACCGAAATCGGCATTGCCAATCAACTCGTCGAACTAGGCGTACCAAAAGAAGACATCGTCCTTGCCTTCCACGAACCCGAAATTAGGCAGTATACCGACTTTGGCACAGGCGAAACCGGATAACCTGAGTGGGTTGACCTGATAGATATCACTTATGGCCCATCCCAAGAAATCATCTACCGTTATAGGCATCGTTCTTGTTCTACTGAGCGCGGTATTTCTCGCTGCTCAAAATGTGGTTTCCAGAGTCTTCTTTGTGCCAAGTCTGCTCTTTGGCAGGATTGACTTTGGTGGGTTTATTAGCGCCGATCTTAGCAATGTGATTATGCTGCTGGCGATTCGGATGGCGATGATGGCTGGGTTGCTGATGGCGATCGCACCCTATCTCTATCCTGATACCTTCCTAGCCCTAAAGCGACTATCGCGATCACCCAAAGTATTCGGCGCAGCCACCGGCAGTGCAATCTGCATCTTCTGCGGACTGACTCTGCTGTATACCGCCTTGAGTCAGATCGCGGCTGGGGTGGCGATCGCAGCCTTCTTCATCTATCCCGCGATTACAGTCCTCCTCGCCCGCTTCTGCTTCAACCAAAAACTACGCCCCTATCAGCTCGCCCTGATGGTAATCATCTTCATCGGTGTCATCTTGACCAACGCTAGTCCCTCTAGCACCAGTGCAGAAATCACCCGCACATTTCTCGGACTAAAGCCGGGTCTTTGGTACGGACTAGGCGCAGGCTTATGCTTCGGCCTCTACGGCATCTTTGCTGAGCTATGCCTAAAAAGTCAGAGCCAACCACTGCATCCTGTTCCTTTTTCGCTGTTCACCTTTATGGGCGTTTCTAGTCTAGCCACATTCTCGCTTCTGCTCGGGCCACCTATTGCTGTGTCTTCATCTGCGTGGCCAACTCTTCTCTGGATGACGCTGTTCTCCGCGAGTCTCACCCTAGTCGCCTACATCCTCAATAATTTCGGCATCCGCTACATCGGCGCAGCCCTTACGGCTCTAATTAGTGCCAGCAGCCCAGCGCTGACGGCTTTGTTTGCCTGGGTCACGCTCCAAGAAGCGCTACAGCCGCAGCAGAGTGCAGGCGTTGTTCTAGTTACGATTGGGGTGGCTATCTTGAGCCTTAAAGCGAAAGCGTGAAAGCTCGTAGCTGAAGTAAAGGTAAGATTAGACTCTCAGCTAGACTACGAGGAGAACATGGCTTATTCGCTCGATACAGTTAACCAGATGACTCAAGCTGAGTTCATAGAAGCGTTTGGCGCAATTTTTGAGGAGACGCCGTCTATTGCGGAGCGAGCGTGGCGGGCACGGCCTTTCGGCTCTGTTAAAGGGCTGCATCAGGCGATGGTTGATGTGGTAGAAGCGGATACAGCATCGGCACAGATAGCTTTGATCAAGGCGCATCCTGATTTGGGTAGCCGGGCGGCGATGGCGGAGGCTTCTGTTCAAGAGCAGGCGGGTGCTGGAATAGGGCAGATGAGTGAACAAGAGTATGCAAGATTTCAGCAGCTGAATAGTACCTACAAGCGGAAGTTTGATTTTCCTTTTGTGATGGCGGTGAAAGGTCACAATGTAGAGAGTATTCTGCGGGCGTTCGAGGATAGGTTGAAGAATTCTGTAGAGAGCGAGCGAGACCAGGCCCTTTCTGAAATTTTTCAGATTGCTAGATTTCGTTTGGAAACGAACGTCCACGGAACGACCTAATCAAGCTGCATCTCAATTCTCGAGCTGACCCTGATATTTAGACGTCATCGCCTCTTCAAGTAAAAAGTCTAACTTCCCCTCGCTGACATCCGTTTCGAGCTGCTTGTCCCATAGCAGCCAATCTTTCTCTGCAAACCACTCCCTCAGACGCACGAAGTCCTGCTCAGGCAAAGCATCAATTTGGGCCTGAATTTGTTCTACTTGCGTCATCTCTATGCCTTTCTTTCTGTGCCCTTCTTGGAATGGCTACACTGCTAATATAACAAGCATTTGTTGAGGCGACAGCTACGAATTGATCTATGCCTCAGGCACAATCTTCTCAGTCGTAGATTTTTTAGTTGTCTTTTTAGCAGCAGCGGTTTTGGTGGTCTTTTTTGCTGTCGAAGCTTTCGCCTTTGTTGTTCTAGATGTTGTTTTCTTGGTAGTTCCTTTCTTTGCAGTTGTTTTCTTTTTCGTGGTCGCTTTCTTCTTAGCTGTCTTTTTCTTGACTTCGCCGCCTTTTTCTTTCAGCAGCGCAACCGCCTCATCTACAGTTACCGCTTCTGGCTTTTTGCCTTCAGGTACGGAGACGTTGACTTTGCCGTGCTTTATATAGGGACCGTAGGGACCGTCGTAGACGTTAATTGGTTCCTCATCGACAGGGTGCTTACCAATTTCGTGAATGGGGGTGGCGGCTTTGCGTCCACGCGTAGCTTTGGGCTGCGCAAGTAGCTCTAGGGCACGCTCTAGAGTGATGGTCAGCACGTCGTCATCGCCTTTGATAGAGCGATAGTCGTCTTTGCCGTCTTCCTTTCCTTTGGAGTGGACCACGTAGGGGCCGAAGCGGCCTAGGCTGGCTTTGATGTTGTTGCCAGTGGCGGGATGTACCCCTAAAAGGCGAGGCAGAGAGAGTAAACCGACTGCCATCTCCGGGGTGACGTCTTCTGCTTTGACGCCTTTTGGCAAAGAAGTACGCTTAGGCTTTTTGTTTTCTTCGGTGACGTCGCCGAGTTGGACGTAGGGACCGTAGCGACCGATGAGTAAGTACATCGGTTCACCAGTTTCGGGGTGAAGGTCGATCTTTTCGGGGCCTTCTGTTTTTTGTTTCAGCAGGACTTCGACTTGTTCATCATCTAGGTCCGCTGGGCTGACGCCATCGGGAATTGAGGCGCGAACGGTTTCTTCTTCTTTTTCTAGTTCGACGTAGGCACCATACTTACCGATACGCACTTTTGCCGCTAGGTCGTTCAGATCAACCGTGCGCGCTTCCGTGGGATCGATGTTGTCCTGGCGCTCTTCTACCTGATGGGCAAGACCCTCGTCACCACCGTAAAAGTCTTTGAGATACGGTAGCCATTCCGCATCGCCGACGGAAATTTCATCTAGCGTTTTCTCCATGTTGGCGGTGAAGTGGACATCGACTAGATCGGGAAAGTTCTTTTCTAGGAGTTCGGTGACAGCAAAGGCAGTGAAAGTGGGCACGAGGCTATTGCCAATTAGCTCGGCGTAGCGGCGGGCGACGATGGTGCTGATGACGGTGGCATAGGTGCTGGGGCGACCGATGCCTTCTTTTTCAAGAGTTTTGACCAGGGAGGCTTCGGTGTAGCGAGCGGGTGGCTGAGTTTCGTGGCCAATCGCTTCTAGGTTGGTGCAGTCGAGTGAGTCGCCTGCCTTGACGTTGGGTAGAACGACTTCCTGGTTTTCGATAGCGGCATCAGGGTTGTCAGAGCCTTCGACGTAGGCGCGGAAAAAGCCGGGGAAGTCGATGCGTTTGCCAGTGGCTTTGAAAATCGCGTCGTCGACTTCGATCTGCATGGTGATGTTGGTCTGGCGGGCTTCGGCCATCTGGGTGGCGACGGTGCGCTTCCAAATCAGGTCGTATAGCTTCAGCTCGCGCTCTCTGAGTCTGGTTTCTTGGGGGATGCGGAAGACTTCACCAGAGGGGCGGATGGCTTCGTGCGCTTCTTGTGCGCCTTTGCTTTTGGCCTTGTACTGGCGAGGTTTGGGGCTGAGGTACTCTTTGCCGTATTTGGTTTCGACGCAGCTGCGGGCGGCGGCGATCGCCTGCTTGGACAAACTGGTCGAGTCGGTCCGCATGTAGGTGATAAAGCCTTTTTCGTACAGGCCCTGCGCTGTACGCATGGTGTCGCGAGCGGAGAGTCCTAGCTTGCGGTTCGCCTCTTGCTGTAGGGTGGAGGTGGTGAAGGGAGGCGCGGGTTTGCGGGTGTTGGGCCGCTCCTCTAGTCCGGAGACGGTCCAGGCGCTGCTTTCTAGACGTGCTCGCAGTGCAGTCGCCTCTGCTTCATTCAGCAAAAGCACATTGCGGCCTGCCTTGACTTGACCCGTCGCCTCGTCAAAATCACTACCGCTAGCAACCCGAGTGCCGCCAACCGAAGCTAGCTTGGCGTCAAACGGCGCTGTTTTCTGGTCAGACTTTAGCAGCGCTGCTTTGAGATCCCAATACGATCCTCTTCTAAATGCACGTCTAGCCCGCTCCCTTTCGACTAGCAGACGCACAGAAACAGACTGCACCCGGCCCGCAGAGAGGCCAAAGGCAATCTTTTTCCACAGCAGCGGCGAGACAGTATAACCCACTAGCCGATCGAGAATGCGGCGGGTTTCTTGCGCGTGAACCAGCTTGTCGTCGATGTTGCGGCAGTTAGAAAGGGCTTCTTGGATGGCTTCTTGGGTAATTTCATGAAACACCATGCGTTTGATCGGCACCTTGGGCTTGAGTACCTGCATCAGATGCCAGCTAATGCTCTCGCCTTCGCGGTCTTCGTCAGTTGCTAGGATCAGTTCGTCCGCGCCTTTGAGCGCGTCTTTTAGGGTTTTGACGACCTTTTTCTTGTCAGTCGGAACGATGTAGAGCGGTTCAAAGTCAGCCTCTGTATTCACACCAATCTGGGCCCACTTTTCTTTTTTGACCTTAGCTGGAATCTCTTTTGCGGACTTTGGCAAATCGCGGACATGGCCCATCGACGCCTCTACTTTATAGCCCTTGGGCAGGTAGTTGCGAATGGTTTTGGCTTTGGTGGGGGACTCGACAATGACAAGCGTGGACATACGACCTATGCGGTGTTAACTGGGATGGACGAAAATAATGGCGGTCTTGAAGAAAGCTAGCTAGGGGGGTGAAGAGCCTAGCTAGCTGGCTCAATCATTCCCATATACAAGTGGCTGGGGCTACATCGTTTGTTCGAGTCACCTCTTATATATAGCGATAGACCAAAAAGGTTCAATCCGTCTACCCTGACTTTTGAAACATAACCTAATCTCCCTTTTAGCGCTGAACGACGCTGGCGACTGTTAATCTTTTGGGTGATATCCGCGATAAATCCCAAAAGGAAGGTGGGGTAATCGGAGGTTACGAGGTAAGATTTCAAGTGAAAAACATTACCTAGCCTGTTTTTTGGGCTAATGCCAATGGATTTTGCCAATATTGCCGCTCAGCTGAATGCGGGCATCATCTTGCCAGAAGTAATCGTGATTATCACGATTATGACGCTGATTGTGACGGATATCGTCGGCGGACGCGGGGTGACGAAGTGGCTGCCCTATATCGCGATCGCAGGATTGCTGACGGCGGTGGCCGACCTCTATCTGCAATGGGGTGCAGCCGAGCCGATTGCATTCTTGGGCAGCTTTAATGGCGACGATCTGAGCATTGTTTTTCGCGGGATCATTGCCCTCTCTGCGGTTGTGACGATTCCGATGTGTATTCGCTACATCGAGCGCTCGGGCACTGCGCTGGCAGAGTTTTTGGCGATTCTACTTACGGCGACTCTGGGCGGGATGTTTCTTGCGGGTGCAGATGAGCTGGTGACGATGTTTGTCTCGCTAGAGACATTGAGTATTTCGTCTTATCTACTGACGGGCTATATGAAGCGCGATCCTCGCTCGAACGAGGCGGCGCTGAAGTATTTGCTGATTGGCGCGGCAAGTGCGGCGATCTTTCTATATGGGCTGTCTTTGCTGTACGGGCTGTCGGGTGGAGAGACGAATTTGAGTGCGATCGCCACCCAGATCTCAGCCGCCAATGAGACTGCCCCGATTGGCCTAATCATCGCCCTAGTCTTTGTAATTGCAGGTATTGCTTTCAAAGTAGCTGCCGTTCCGTTTCACCAGTGGACACCTGATGTGTACGAGGGATCGCCCACTCCGGTTGTTGCTTTCCTTTCAGTCGGATCAAAGACCGCTGGATTTGCCCTCGCTATCCGGCTGCTGCTAACGGCTTTCCCAATGGTTGCCGAGCAGTGGCGGTTTGTATTTGCGGCGTTGGCAATTCTCAGTATGGTTCTCGGAAATGTGGTAGCGCTAGCGCAAACTAGCATGAAGCGGCTGCTGGCCTACTCTTCGATCGGTCAAGCCGGGATCATCATGATTGGTTTCATCATCGGCACTGATGCAGGTTACTCCAGCGTTGTTTTCTATCTGTTCATTTATCTGTTCATGAACCTGGGCGCGTTTACCTGCGTTATCCTATTTTCCCTGCGGACAGGCACTGACAAAATCAGTGAATACAGCGGACTCTATCAGCGCGATCCGCTGCTGACGCTGTGCTTGAGTGTCTGCTTGCTCTCTTTGGGTGGAATACCGCCTTTATCAGGATTCTTTGGCAAAATCTACGTCTTCTGGGCGGGCTGGCAGGCTGGCGCTTACACCCTGGTGCTTGTTGGCCTGATTACCAGCGTCATCTCCATCTACTACTACATCCGCGTCGTCAAAATGATGGTGGTCAAAGAGCCACAGGAGATGTCCGATTCTGTCAAAGCGTACCAGGACAACGACTGGACGCTGCCCGGAATGCGATCGCTACAGGTGAGTTTGGTCTTGGCGGTAGTCGTCACGGCGCTATCTGGAGTACTGGCCAACCCACTGCTGACTTTGGCAAATAGCTCTGTAGCTAGAACGCCGTTGTTACAGCGCTCTGTCTTAGTTCGGACGGCAGAGATTGCTGCGGTCCAGCCAGCCACAGAGATTGGCGATCGCTAGGTCCGTACCAATCGCTAGATCACGCCATCAGTCCATATTCCAGCTCATCTTGGTGAACTCGCTGCTTGGCATGGATGTTCTTGATGTGCTTCTTGACGGTATCGATGCTGATCCACAGGGCAGCCGATATGTCTTTATAGGCATCGCCGCGCAAGCGGAGCTGCCAAATCTCGGTTTCGCGCTCGGTCAAGCCATAGAGAGCCGCTTCAGAAAGTGCCTTGTTCCGGGTAGTTTGCTGTCTGTCTTCTAAGACGATTAACAGATAAGCTAATTGCCCGAAGCTGATACTCTGCACTCGGACCCGAACAGCGCCCAATTTTGGCAGGATGATATCGGCATCGATGCCCACTTTTTGGAGCGAAAGCACATCTTGCTTCTTCAGAGCTGCTTTACAAACGTGCCAAATCTCAGGGGGCAGGTCACCTTCTTGATCCATCCCTTTCGCATTCAGCAAGTTGCAGATACGTTCAGCGGGCTGATTGATTTGTTGAATTTGACCGATAGAATCAACCACGATGAAACCGTCTTGAAGGCTACTAAAGGCGGCTCCAAGAATGCTGATCGAGTTGGTGGGGGGTAGCGTACCGACAACTGACAGAGCAGGTGCAGGAGGGCGAACAGAGTTCATTACGGTCTTCCAGAAACATCCTTTATGTAGATTCGTCAGTGATATGACGGATGTTTCTGCAAAGCTTAATGTTCTCTTAAGAATTCTGGGTTTCGAGTTTGAAACGGGACTTACTAGGATAGCCCTCTATGAAAGTGGCTCAGCAGCAGTCCCTGAAGCGTTTTCTAAGTTAGGTTCATCGCTTCTATCATCGCTCCTAGTAGATGGAGCTTGCGCAGGTTCTGAAGGGAGGGGAATGAACTCACTTTCTGCTGGGACTGGCGGGAAGCGTTTGGCTTTCCAGTCTCGCTTGGCCTGCTCTATTCTTTCTGGGCGGCTAGAGACAAAGTTCCAATAC
>JBCCOH010000044.1:0-36853 GCA_039111275.1 Cyanobacteria bacterium P01_D01_bin.1
CTGATCATCATCGTACCCTTGTTTTCAACTGGTTAGGGTGACGATACATGGCTCTGGGCTTTGCCGCAGAGCTTTTTGTTTGACGTGCTTATTGATACATCCTGAACGAGCCCTTTTTGTCCCGCATTAAGTTGCTACCCAGGCGGATTACTTCAAACTGATATTTTGTGTTTTCTAACTCAAAGGTTGTTTTATGTACCCACTCAGATCGCGTCTCCTTCAGATAGATCACTACTTGCTTCATTTGGTTCACCTAGCAACCAGGTGGCAAAATCGGTTGGGAAAGTCTCAATGAGCAATTTGCAGACTGGATCAAACATATAACAGCAGAGGGAATAGGCTTGATGGCAATTGATCGGCTTCCCCTCGAAAGCTTACAGTAGCTGAGCTGTGCGCATGCACTTTAAAGATATAAAAATAAGGATGTGAAACCATCATGGCTGGAGCACTAGACGGAAAGGTTGCCCTAATTACAGGCTCATCTAGAGGGATTGGCAAGGCTGCGGCTCTGGCTCTAGCTGAGCAGGGTGGCAAGATTGTGGTGAACTATGCTCGCTCTGGTGAGGCGGCTGATGCGGTGGTGGCGCAGATTAAAGAGATGGGGGGAGAGGCGATCGCACTCCAAGCCAACGTCTCCAAAGCCGACGAAGTCGATGCTCTAATCAAAGCCACAATGGACAAGTTTGGCCAGATCGACGTGCTTGTCAATAACGCAGGCATCACCCGAGATACCTTGCTTTTGCGCATGAAACCCGAAGACTGGCAGGCCGTCATTGACCTCAACCTCACAGGTGTCTTCCTTTGCACCCGCGCCGTCAGCAAAATCATGCTAAAGCAGCGCTCAGGCCGAATTATCAATATCTCCTCCGTAGCTGGCCTCATGGGTAACCCTGGCCAAGCCAACTACAGCGCTGCCAAAGCAGGCGTCATCGGCTTTACCAAAACTATCGCCAAAGAGCTGGCTCCTCGTGGCGTCACTGCCAACGCTGTCGCCCCTGGCTTCATTGCTACCGACATGACAGACGATCTAAAGAACACCGAAGAAATCCTCCAGTACATCCCACTAGGCAGATACGGACAGCCCGAAGAAGTCGCAGGACTGATCAGATTCCTCGCTGCGGACCCGGCAGCTGCATACATCACGGGTCAAGTTATGAACGTTGATGGCGGGATGGTGATGCAATAGAGGTAGGCATTCAACTACAATATGAGGAATTAAAGAATGACCCAAGAACCTTGGGAAGTTCAAAGATATGTAGATAAGGCAGGCGTATGTCCCTTTGAAGATTGGTTGTCAAGACTCGACCCCAAAACGCAGACAAGGATTGCAGCTCGACTCGATAGAATTGTCGATGGCAATTTTGGTGACTGTAAATCATTGAGAGAGAGACTGTACGAATTACGGTTCTTTTTTGGGCCTGGCTACCGTATCTACTATGGGATTGTAGGAAGGCGGATCGTTTTACTATTGGCAGGTGGAGATAAAAAAGACCAAACTAAGACTATAAAGACGGCAAAGCGTCTGTTGAACGATTACAGACTAAACAAGTAGGAGCCATAGAGATATGCCTACAGATAGCTACCACGATAGCCATATCCAAAAGCTGTTAGACCCTCAATATTCATCTCTGTATATGGAGACCTGTTTAGAAGAAACTATTAAAGACGGGAATATAAGAGCCTTTCGTAGAGCTCTAGACAATGTTTTAGAAGCTGCGGAAAAGAGGACGGAAGCTGTCTCGGCAGTTTACTTAGCAAGACAGCGTGTTTACCGTGAGCTGAGCGATTGCGAGGAACTAACTATTGATTTGGCCATGTCTGCGCTAGAAGCAGTCGGAATTGTCCCTCAACTAGAGCCAGTTGAAGTTCAGCTAACACCGACTTGATTAGCTAGTTGAATGTCACAATACATTGACTAGGAAAAACATAGATGCCCACTTCTCTAAGCAGCATGCTATTCCTGAACATTTCGTTGAATCAATCCTCTCCATCGTAGTTCTACAATCAATGCCTAACGTTTAGCCATTGCCGCACGTACAGCGGCTCTTTGGTCGCGGCGGGTAATCCAGCGGTGGTAGGTGCGGTTGTGGACGGCGACGGAGTGGCCCATCATCCGGGCGGAGACAGTGTCGGGAAGGCCGACGCCGATGGTGCGTACGGCCCAGGCGTGGCGCAGGTCGTAGGGAGAGAAAGGGATTTCGTAGCGTTTGAATTGTTTGGAAACGAGTTGGCCGACGAGCTGGAGTGTCGTTGTGTTTAGGTCGGTGTTGACTTTTGGCAATCTGATGTCGCGCAGGTTGAAGGCGTCTACCCATTCGGGGTGGAAGGGCCAGACGTCATGTGCTCCGGTTTTGGTGGATTCTAAGACTTCGATGGCGGCTTCGTCGTCGCCACTGGCCAGCATGGCGTAGTCGCTGAAGAAGACTTCGTGGTTGCGCAGGCCGTAGGTGGCCATGATGCCGTAGACGAACTGCCAGGTGGGATTTTTGATTTTTTGGTAGGTGCTGAGAATTTCGGCGTCGGTAGGGAGCTGACGGAGCTGGGTTTTGCTGTTGCCGTAGTTGCCCCAGTAGGCTTTGAGTTCGGTGGGAAGCGGAATGTTTAGAAAGGTGGCTAGGGCGTCTAGGGCCGTGCAGCAGATCTGACGACTGCGGGAGTTGGCCTTTGTGCTTTGGACGGTGGCGTAGATGGCTTCGGGTAGGGAGTAGCTGGAATGCTGGGCGGCGATTGTCTGAAGTTGTTTGAGGTAGGGGACATAGGCTTTTTCCCAGGTAGTTCTTACCGAGGAGGGCTTGCCGGTGTCTGCGCGTGACTGGAAGAAGTGAACCTCGAAGGCTGCAATCTGAGTGCTTAGATCTGCGCCTGCCCGCTTTAGTCCAGCGATTGGGCCAAGATAGTCTTGCCAGCTAAAGGTGTTTTCGATTAGCTGGGCGGCAATGACTTTGGCTGTCTTTTCGGTTTGCTTTAGTCCAGTCTTGTTGGCTGGCAGGCCAAGTGGAATGCGCTGTTGATACGGACGGAGCTTGGGGCTGTCAGGACGAGGGGGGAGGGTACCGCGTAGGCTGAGTTTGTCGCCTCGGCGCTCGATTTTGAGACCGAGCTGGGCAGCTTTGAACCTTTGATTGACTTTAGCAAGCGGTGCATCTATCGGGTGTAGCGTTGTTTCTGTGGCAATTTCCGCTGAAGGGAATGTTTCAGGCATAACGTTAGTTGTTACGATAGGCAAAGATTATTAAAACACTAAGCGTTAAGGGTACGCGATTCACTATGAGCCGTGTGGGAGTTTTGCTACTGAATTTGGGTGGACCAGAGAAGCCGGAGGATGTGCAGCCCTTTCTGTTTAATTTGTTTTCAGATCCTGAGATTATTAGAATTCCGTTTCCGGCGCTGCAAAAACCGCTGGCCTGGTTCATTTCGAGTCGGCGGGCGAAGACGTCTCAGGAGAACTATCAGCAGATTGGCGGCGGCTCGCCGCTGCGGCGCATCACAGAAGAGCAAGGATCGGCGCTAAAAGAGGCGCTAAAGGAAAAAGGTAAGGACGCTGAGGTGTATGTAGGGATGCGCTATTGGCATCCGTTTACCGAGGAGGCGATCGCAAGCATCAAAAGAGACGGCATCGAACAGCTCGTCGTTCTGCCGCTCTACCCCCAGTACTCTATCAGCACCAGCGGCTCTAGCTTTCGCCTGTTAGAACAGCTCTGGCAAGAAGACCCCTCACTAAATCCAATCGACTACACCCTGATTGAGTCCTGGTATGCGCGGCCTGGGTATGTCAACTCTATGGCCGATCTGATTCGCACGGAGCTAGACAAGCTGTCGAATCCAAACGAGGCACATATCTTCTTTAGTGCGCACGGTGTGCCGGTCAGCTACGTAGAAGAGTTTGGCGATCCGTATCAAAAAGAAATTGAGCACTGTACCGATTTGATTATGCAGGCGCTGGGTCGACCGAATGACTATACACTGGCCTATCAGAGTCGGGTGGGTCCGATTGAGTGGCTACAGCCCTACACCGAAGATGCGATCACCTCCCTAGCCCACCAAGGTGTCAAAGATTTAGTCGTGGTGCCCATCAGTTTCGTCTCCGAGCATATCGAGACGCTCCAAGAGATCGATATTGAGTATCGCGAAATTGCTGAAGAAGAGGGAATCGAGGGCTTTCACCGGGTGCCCGCGCTAGATACCTACCCTCGATTTGTCTCTGATCTAGCAGATATGGTCGAAGAAGCGTTGGCAGGCAAGCCAGTGCATTTTGCCGATTTGGCAAAACCCGAAAAGAAGGTACGGATTTACCCGCAAGATAAGTCCGCTTGGGGCATGACACCCGTGGCTGAAGTGTGGAATGGCCGACTGGCGATGCTAGGGTTTCTGGCCTTGATAGCAGAGATCGTGACTGGACAGGGACCGCTGCACCTGATTGGCCTGCTGTGATCGGACTGCTGTAGCGACTTGCTGAGGTTGGCCTGCTGTAATTAGCTTGCAGTTGTTAGCATGCTTACAGCATCCTAACTTCTTCGCAACTACGCTGTTACTACCTTATGGCTAAAGAATTTCGTCTACAGATCAAGATTTTATTTGGTGTTGTCGTCTTGCTGTGGGCGATAGAGATTATTGATCAGTTGATTTTTCGGGGGGCGCTGAACAGTTTTGGCATTCGTCCGCGATCGCTCCCCGGACTCACGGGCATTATCTTCGCGCCCTTTCTACATGGCAACTTCGCGCACCTGCTAGCCAATACAGTGCCGCTAGTCAGCCTAGGCTGGCTGATCATGCTGCGAGAAACTGAAGATTTCTTCTGGGTAAGTGTGATTTCAGCAATTGTTAGCGGTCTAGGAACCTGGCTAATTGGTGCGTCTACGTCAGTTCATATCGGGGCGAGTGGCCTAATTTTTGGCTATTTTGGCTACTTGCTGCTGCGAGGCTATTTCGAGCGGAGTGCAACTGCGATCGCGTTCTCCCTGCTAGTCACCTTCTTATACGGCGGCATCATCTGGGGCGTTCTACCGACACAACCGGGAGTCTCTTGGGAAGGGCACTTGTTTGGCTTCCTGGGTGGTGTTTTGGCAGCTAGACTATTGGCAAAACCCAAACAGCCTTCTAGAGATTTCGATATATAGCTACACGGATTAGCTCCAAGCGCCTAGGCACCCGCTAAGGTTCCTGAGATTGCGTCTGTCAGATAGTTGGCAGCGGCTTCTACCGCCGCGATCGCATTCTCGTACAGCATTCTAGTTGGGCCCAAAACTCCCAAGCTGCCCACTGGCCCTGGCGCACGGCCATACCTAGAGGTAACCAGTGCACAAGCACGCATCGGCTCTAACGGATTTTCTGACCCGATCCAAATTCTTAGCCCCTGCTGATTGGATGATGACTCTACCTGATCTGCGACTAGAAGCATCGGGTCTGCGATCAAAGGCCATAGCTGGTCCCGACCGTCCTCTAAAAGCTGAATGATGCTGCGAATCTGCTCGCGTTCGGCAAACTCTGGCTGGTCTAGGGCTTCGGCAAGGCCGCTGATGAGGATTTGAGTATTGGGTGCTGTACGTGATTTTTTAGAGAGATCGGCGATCGCACCCTGAAGCATCTCGACATAGCCCTGAAACGCCCGGTCCAAATTTGACCAGTCTAGGTCTGCATCATGCAAAGAGTGGCCTCTGAGCTGTTCAGTCAAAAAATTAGAAAGAACCTCTAACTGCGCATCGATATCTCTGCCCATCTGCTCACTATCAATCGGCAGTAAGACCGAGTGGTTGTCGTAAAGGTCTAAGACGACTAGAAGAATCTGGCTATCACTCACGCGAACCAGCTTTAAGTGCTTAATAGTAGAGGCATCTACATGGGGTAGGGTCACTAGCGCAATATGGCCGCTGAGGTGAGCTAGTATCTGGGCTGACTCTTTTAGCAACACCTCCATTGCTAGGCCCTCCCAGTCTAGCTGGGTAGTCAGCGTGGTCTTCATCAGGCGAGTCAAAGACTCGGACGGTATCATCAGTTCATCGACATAGCGGCGATAGCCAGAATCGGAAGGGATACGGCCAGCAGAGGTATGTGGCTGATACAGCAGGCCCGAGCCTTCTAGAGCGCTCATTACGTTGCGGATTGTTGCCGAGCTTACTTGCAGGTCATAGCCTTTGGCCAAGGACTTGGAGCCCACCGGCTCTGCGGTATTCACATAGTGATGCACCGTGGCTCGAAGAATATTCTGCTGTCTAGGGTTAAGCTTCATAGACCTGTGATGCTGTCGCTTTGTCGAACACCTTCTTTTGTCGAACACCTTCTTTTGCAAGTACGCTTTAGAACGCTCACAACGAGTACCCTTAAAGCATAAAGGATTGTTTTAGACTCTTACCGTTCGCTGTGCGCACTTTTTGTAAGGTTTATCAGCGGCGATCCCCCTCTAGATAAGGATGCCCTGGCACCGTGCAACCATCTGCGGTAATCACCCCAATACCTGGTAAATTCAGAAAAGGCAACCTAAAATCCTTGACTTTTACTGTGGCTGCGTTTTCAATCTCACTGGACTCCTGATCTCTCAGGTTATGCCATCATGTCTGATCTTCCATTCACCCTTGACCAGCTTCGTATCCTGAAGGCGATTGCCGCAGAAGGGAGCTTCAAGCGAGCTGCCGACAGCCTGTATGTCTCTCAGCCCGCCGTTAGCTTGCAGGTGCAAAATCTGGAACGTCAGCTAGATGTACCGCTGTTTGATAGAGGCGGAAGACGGGCACAGCTGACAGAGGCCGGACATCTGCTGTTGGAATATGGTGATCGCATCCTCAGCCTCTGCCAAGAAACCTGTCGCGCCATCGAAGATCTGCAAAACTTGCAAGGTGGCACACTAATCATCGGCGCGAGCCAAACCACCGGCACCTATCTGCTGCCTCGGATGATCGGCCAGTTTCGCCAGCGCTATCCAGAAGTTGCCGTGCAGCTACATGTGCACTCCACCCGCCGCACCTCTTGGAGCGTTGCCAATGGCCAAATCGATCTGGCCATTATCGGTGGCGAAGTCCCTCCAGAATTGCAGGACTCGCTAGAGATCGCCTCCTACGCCGAAGATGAGCTAGCGCTGATTATGCCCGTCTTTCATCCGCTTGCCAGCAACGAGATGATTGCCCGCAGCGACCTGTACAAGCTGAAATTTATCACGCTAGATTCTCAGTCCACCATCCGCAAAGTAATCGATCAGGTGCTGACTAGAGGCGGCATCGAAACCCGCAGGCTACGAATAGAGATGGAGCTAAACTCGATTGAAGCGATCAAGAACGCCGTCCAGTCTGGACTAGGCGTCGCGTTTGCCTCGACCTCCTCGATTGAAAAAGAGCTGCAAATGGGCGTCATCCACAGGGCGCGGATTGAATCTGTCGAAGTCAAACGGACGCTCTCAGTGATTTTCAATCCCAATCGCTATCGATCGAAAGCGGCTGAGGCATTCACCAAAGAGATTTTGCCGCAGTTCACCAACCGAGCGCTAGAGTTCAAGAAAGCCAGTGTAAAAGCTAATGGCAAAGTCAACGGCAAGCCCGATGACAAGACTGGCCCAGAAGAATCCCTCACCGAAGAAAAATCCGCGCAGCCTTCTCAAGGGACATCTGCTACAGTGCCTGATAAGGCCAAAACCGCAGTCGATTTTGAGGCTAGTCGCTAATGGCTTGGAGTTTCTTGAACTTCCTCTATGCAACTGCACTGCACTCGTCCTAAATGTCCGGGCCCAATCAATCATTTCTCTGATCTAGACGATCCTAATCTGCCACATCCGCTAGCACAAAAGTATTGCAGTAGTTGCCGGATGGAGCTGATCTTACGCGGTCGCTATCTGCCAGTAAGTCTATTGGGCAAAGGTGGGTTTGGGACAGCGTTTCTGGCAAAAGATTTCGATTCACCGACGCAAAGACTCTGTGTAGTTAAACTATTTCAGCCACCAGTCACTCTGACGCCCGACCAGCTAGCAACTGCGCAAAGGCTATTCAATCAGGAGGCTATTGTACTAGAGCGTTTAGGGTTGCAGCATCCTCAGATTCCAAACCTGTATGCTTTCTTTCCGCTGCTAGTGACAAATCCGCTGAATAATCAGTCAGAGGAGCTGTTTTATCTGGTTCAGGAGTACGTAGAGGGCGAAGATTTAGAAAAGCTGCTGGAGCGTCAAGGCAAATTTTCTGAATTAGATGTCAAGAAAGTGCTAACAGCCATGCTAGACGTGCTGGGCTTTGTCCATGACAATGGCGCAATTCATCGAGATGTCAAGCCTTCTAATATCATCCAGGGAATTGATGGCAAGCTCTCACTGCTGGATTTTGGGGCGGTAAAGGAGGTAACCGCTCCAACGATAGGACAGCGGGGGCCGACGACCATTTGTTCGCCCGACTTCGCGCCGCCAGAGCAGATTATGAGCGGCGCAGTGAACAAAACGTCTGATCTGTATGCCCTAGCGGCTACATGCGTAGTGCTGCTCACTAACAAAGAATCGAATCAGTTGCGCAGTCCCAGCTCGAATCGATGGAACTGGCAATCCTCTGCGCAAGTCTCTCCCGAGTTAGCACAGGTTCTAGATCGGATGCTACAGCCCAATCCAGGCGATCGCTTCCCGAACGCGGCAGCAGTCACAGAAGCCCTGGCAAAGAGCAGACTATCGACAACGAATCGACAAGGCGTGGCAGCGAGTCCTCCTAGGCCCATATCATCGAACCCACTACCACCCAAAAAACCAGCGCCCGTACCCTCCCCACCAGCCGTGTCGCCTGTTGTTCCTGCCAGTGCGCCAGTCCAACCGTTGTCGTTACCTCGGTTCTTGGGTAATGCGGCCTTTGCAGGAGTGGAAGGTGGGTTGCTGGCGATCGCATGTCTTAGCACCTTAGGAACTTCTCTAATTGGTGGGGGTGCTTGGCTGGCTATGCTGGCAGTCTTGATCGGCCTTCAGTTCCGCCGAGTCATTGAAGGGACGGATTTAGTTATTATCGCCGCGCTGACGTTGGCAATTGTCGTTTTCTTTAGACCGCTGCATTCCATTTTGGGCGGCGGGAACTGGGTGCTGATTGCGGCGATCGCGCTGATGGTCGGTGGCGCAGTGATGGTGGTTGCGATTGTCTTTCGGCTAATTTTCAGCATTCTTTCACGTATCATGTGAGCACAAACATCCCTCTAGTTAGAACAGTGCAGTCACATGGCCAAAAAGAACGAGCTTCCGGCGCTCATTGCTGCTCTAGTGTTTACGGTTGCACTATTGGGTGGCGGTGCCTGGTGGCTGCGAGGTCAGTTCTTTGGCGATGGCCTGACTCTGCCTGAGCTAGGCCAGTCTGTCGGCGCTAATTCAGAAGATTCTGGGCAGAGCGGCGCAGAGCAAATTAGCACAGCAGGTGCAGACGGAACATCAGGGGAGTCAATCATACCGGGACCTAGCTCAGCCGATAAGCAAGCGGGGCTAGAGGCACTCGCAGCGGGTGATTTTACGAGTGCGCAGCAGGCATTCACAGCGGCGCTACAGGAAAATCGTAACGACCCAGAGACGCTGATCTACTTGAACAATGCCAAGATTGGAGAAGCCCAAGCCTACACAGTTGCGGTCTCTGTTCCAGCCGGATCGGTAGTTAATCCGGCTCAAGAGATTTTACGGGGGGTGGCACAGGCTCAGCTAGATGTGAATCAAGCTGGGGGCGTCAACGGTGTACCTGTGAAAGTGCTGGTACTAGATGACAACGGCGAGCCGGATCGGGCAAGGGCGATCTCATCCGCTCTAGTTGATACTCCAGATGTCTTGGGAGTAATCGGTCACTTTTCTAGCGATACGACACTCGCCGCTGCCGAAGTCTACCAGGCAGGCGGCCTGACCATGATTTCACCGACCAGTACAGCGGTAAAAATTGCCGACATAGGCGACTATGTTTTTCGCACCGTACCGAGTGATCGCCTAGCCTCTGCGACCCTATCGCGCTACGTATCCAACACACTTGGCAAGCAAGAAGCGGCTGTGTTCTACACCGGCGAAAGTACCTATAGCCAGTCGGTGAAATCTGAATTTACCACTGAGCTGCTGAGTAGCGGCGGGCAGGTCGTTGCCGAGTTTGACATCAGTCAGCCCGGCTTTAGCGCAGGCCGAGCGGTTCAGGCAGCAAAAGAAGCGGGCGCAGAGGTGCTGATGCTAGCGCTGACAGTGGCGACAGCTGATACCTCTAGCCAGATAATTGCAGTCAATCAACGGTCGCTACCAATTGTAGGTAGCGATGGGCTATACAACCCGCAGGTGCTAGATGTCGGTCGGCAAAACGCGCTGGATCTAGTAGTCGCCGTTCCCTGGCACATTCTTAGCGATGAACAGAGCCCATTTGTACAAGAGTCGCGGCAGCTATGGGGCGGTGATGTCAGTTGGAGAACTGCAATGGCCTACGATGCCACTGTGACACTTGCAGCAGGAATTGCCCAGAGCCCTACTCGCGAGGGGGTAGCGGCGGCAATTGGAGAATCTGGGTTTCAGACGGCAGGCTCGACAGGGGCGATTAGCTTTTTTCCATCGGGTGATCGCAATCAGCCCTCACAGCTCGTCAAGGTAGAGCCAGGTAATCGGTCGGGCAGTGGGTTTGACTATGTGCCGTTGGAATGAAGAATGGGCTTCGACTACGCTCAGCCACTGGGAGTCAGGGAATGGGGGAGAAGAGAATTGGGGAGATTTATGAGAGTTTTTTGGCGATCGCATCTACGCTTAGCCCTAAGCTCCGCTCTGTGATCGCACAAAACGGACCACTTAGCCTAGAGCCAAAGCAGGACGTACCGTTTGCACAGCAGCTATGCCGAACGGTGGTAGGCCAGCAGCTCTCGCTAAAAGCAGCCGCTTCGATTTGGCAGCGGCTAGTGACAAGCGTGCCAGTCGGCAATGAGTTAATCGATTATCTAGATGGCGCTGATCCGCTCGCTCTGAGAAGCTGCGGACTTTCGGGGGCAAAGGTAAAAACAGTGGGTGCGATCACCAGAGCTGCCAAAGCCGGACAGCTAGAATCAGCAGAGTTAGGCAGGCTCAACCATACCGAACGCACAGAACGTCTTACCACACTTTGGGGTATCGGCCAGTGGACCGCCGACATGATGGGAATTTTCTACTTTGGCGATGTAGACATCTGGCCCGACGGTGACGTCACTGCCAGAAAAACGCTGGAAAAACTCACCAGCAAACGCAGAAAAACAGTTTGCACAGCAGCTCGGTTCTCGCCGTATCGATCTTATCTAGCGCTACATATGTGAAGATCTGTCGATGCCACACCGGACCAAACCAAATAAAGCAACAATCTGGCGCTATCTCATGTTGGAGAATTTACCAGCAGCACAGGCAAGTTCTCGTATCCTGTGCCGTTCAATTCCATTGATACCTTACCTGATTCGAAAGCAAATTCTACCGATTCCCCGTTGCCCAGCGCATCGTAGAAACCCACAACAAACTCAATAGCAGCATCATCACCAATGGCTTGATTCATCCCGATGGCATAGGGTACATGCTGAGTGATGGCCGCTGCCTGCGCTGCCGAGTAGCAGCCATTGAGGACAACGCATTCAATACTAGCCTTGTGAGAAAAAAGCTTAAACAATGAAGCTAGAGCAGATCCGGGCATCAGCTTTGGCGCACCCACTTCGTCTTCAAAGTACAAACCCGCTTCGCCCTCACCGTGACCTGAGAAATGAACAATCTGCGGTAGCTCTTCTAGCATCGCCCGCTGAAAGTCTCTAGGGCGAACGGCCCAGCGTTGAGCAATCTCAAACTTGTCTCGGTGTTCTGCTCGTTTAAGTCCTTCGCTGATATCTCTTACTTCTTGATCTAGGCGCAGGCGAGAAGAGCCTTTGGGATTGGCCGCCAAAATCAATAGCTTTCGCTTTGAAGGGCTTTTGCCGGGTTCAGAGAGCTGCTGGCTGCTGAGCTGTTGGCTGCTGACGGTGTTGCGATCGCCCACCACAATCATGCCACCGTCTACATTGCCACCGATATGAATATCACGAGTACCGCTCATCTGAACCTATCCCCAGGTCTGTGCCTCGTAACAACCTTACTACAGAGCTAAATTGCTTCATCAGAAGCAGCGTCAAACTACACAGTAACGTAAGATTCCGAGTAGCTTTCCGATATCGTTCAGATAGTATTCGTCGAGATCAACCTGCACCAGAGCGCCCTCTAACCGTAAAAACTTCCAAAGGCTGCCAGTTGTCACTACGCCATAGATGACCAAAATAGAATTTTGGTGCCGTTCGTTGAAGATTTGCGCGGCAACCATCTCTGCAATGCACTGACCGATTCCGGTCAAGATATTATCGTTCTTGGCTTCAACAATTGTGACAACAGGCGATTTGATAAAGAGCTGTTCTGGCGAGCGACTGATCAGAAAATCACAGAACCCAGATAGTCCCTTTGTCGGTTCTACGTTGAATTCCTTGCCAGAAAATAGACTGATCTGATTAGCTAACTGCTTTTTAAGTTCAAACAAGATTGGAGCAATAATGAATTCTGATCGAGACTTTTCTGTGCCGATTGCGATCGCCAGCGGACTATACTCTTTCAAACTTTGAGCCAAGAAATCGCTGTAGGGAATTGCGGCAACCTCTGCGAACAAACCAGAGCGATCTTGAACTCGAACCCCCAAATCGCTCTGTATGCTTTCAATGCTGAACTGGCTATACGGCATAGTCACTCACAGATAGATCCATACTATTAGTCTAGCTAGATAACTGCACTTGCGTGTTTTAGGCGGAATGAATACTTTTGTCTAGATTGCTATTCTGCTGATCCAACCAAGCTGATAGGCTGGCTAGAGCGCACGATAGACAAGACGTTTATACTCTCTATGACTGATGATCTAAGCAATCAACCTACAGGTTTCTCTACAGAAGGGAGCTTCTCCCCAAATTATTACCCTGCTGTTGTAGTTCGGCACGCGGGATGGTGGCTGCTAGGATTGTTCGCGATCGCCCTCCTCATTCGCCTAACTTACCTAGCGGCCAAGCCCGCCTGGATGGACGAAATTTCCACCATTCTCTTCAGTTTAGGCAATTCTTCTCGGTTGATTCCAACAGATCAAATCATCACACTAGAACAGATGATCAGGCCGTTGCATCTCACCCCTGGAGCAACCGCAAAAGATGCAGCAACTTACCTCCTTGCAGAAAACAATCATCCACCTGCTTATTTTGTCTTAGCGCACTGGTGGATGATGTTTTGCCATCGGCTCACAGGCGAGACGGAGGGTTATGCATCTGTGTGGGCAGCTAGGGCGCTACCGGCTTTCTTTGGCGCTTTGGCAGTTCCTGTCAGCTACTGGCTAGGCTGGATTAGCTTTCGCGATCACCTGACAGCTTTACTATGCGCAGCTCTAATGGCAGTTTCTCCTTTCTCGGTCTTTCTCTCACAAGAAGCGCGCCACTACACCCTAGCGATTCTTATGGTGATGGGTTCTATGGGATGTTTTGTGCTGGCAGTGCAGGCCGTACGAGAGCAGCGAAAGCTCAGCTGGCTAACGGTGCTAGGGTGGGTGATGGTCAACGCGCTGGGCATAGCAGTGCATTACTTTTGCGCTATCACCTACCTGGTCGAGGGACTAGCGCTACTAAGTTTGCTGGTTCGAGAGTGCATCCGAGATGGGTGGGCTTGGCAACGATCACACTGGATACGCATCTACATTGTCGCGATAGGAACCGCAGGGGGCGCTCTACTATGGCTGCCAATTCTGTTGAATTTCTATGGCAGTCCGCAAACGACCTATATCACAGGATCTAGAGGTATTGGCTTTTGGGTGGAACCGATCGCCCAGTCAGTAGCAGGATGGCTGTATGCAATTCTAGCGCCGATTACGAATGGCTTTGGACCAGTGGCAGTAACGACGATTGTTGTTTCTTGCGTGCTGGTGTTGTTTGGCTATGTGCCGTGGTTCGTTTGGATGGGCGTGCGATCGCTCAAATTCCGATGGCAACAGCTCGATCGGCATTCGGGACTATCCGCCATCGGTGGCTTCTTCATCGCGGGCAATATAGTCTTTTTGGCAATCTGTTATGGCACTGGATTTGATATCACTCGGGGTCATCGATACAGCTTTGTCTTCTATCCAAGTATTGTGATTCTAGTAGGTGCAGTACTGGCACCTTTCTGGCAAAGAGAGAGTGAAAGCAGCTTTTTTGAACAGGTCAAGCTACCTTTTATTAAACAATTCATCAGCGGTCGAGCTTTTGTACTGACTGTTCTAGCCGTAAGCTTTCTAGGATCGCAAGTAATTGTTTTAGATCGGACACATCTGAAGTTTTATCAGGCGGATCGGTTTGTCAACTTCTTACAAGCGGAATCAACCTATCCTGTCGTTTTAGGCGCGCAAACGATAGTCGGCGATCAGCCCAGCGTGTACGGGATTGAGATTATGTCAGTGGCGTGGGAAGTTCAGCAGCAGTTAGAGAGTTCAAAGGGGCAATCACAGTGGCAAAGCGAACCTCGTTTTCTTCTATTAAAGAAAAACTTGATTACAGATAACAATCCCGAAGACCAGCTACAGGCGTTGGTTCTAGCAGAGAAAGAACCGTTTGATCTATGGCTACTAGGGCTTTCACCCTCTCTGGTAGCCGTAGGCTGTAGCGAACCCGTCCAGGGAAATAAGGGATCTTTTGCTCACAGCCATTATGTCTGCGGTCAGGCATAGTTTCTACCTGCACTTACAGGAGCATACACGCTACCTCTAGGATATGTGAGTTTAGCGACTACTTTCGGAGAAAAGAAAGCCGGGCAGCCAGCTCTTGATGGTGTCCCAGACATCAGTAGGGCCGATACCAAAGACCAACCAAAGCCCCAGAAGGAAGAGACAGACGAGTAGGGTGGCCTTGAAGGTGTCTTTGAGGAAATCGACCAGCCAGAAGAAAATGATGGCTGCGATCGCCAATGCACCTATGGTCAAAGCAATTTCCATGCGGTTTCCTCTCTTCTCTGGTCGGGTCTTGCCAGTGTAAATCAGCGTGAGCGGTTCTGATTACGCAGGCAATCACACTGCTACTGTAGCTAAAGTTCACAGGTGAGTGCGTAACGCGGCTGTCAGTTCGGTAACAGCGCTACGTGCCCAGCTATCGACAGCCAGAATGTCTTCTAGACTCGGGGTTTGATTCAAGTCGCTGCGGTGGCGATCGCACACCTGCTCAATCACCTTGGCAATCTCTAGATAATGAATTTTCTCTTCTAGAAACAGCGCTACTGCCTGTTCATTTGCCGCATTTAGCACCGCTGTCATTGTTCCCCCATCCCGGCCCGCTGCGTAGGCGAGATCCATACAGGGATATTTCTGATGGTCTGGCTGGCGAAAGGTAAGGTTGCTAATTTCGGCGAGGCTAAGCGGCTTCCAGTCAGTCGAAATTCGCTCCGGCCAAGAGATGGCATAGAGCAAAGGCAAGCGCATATCCGGCCAGCCTAGCTGCGCTAGCACTGAGGTATCTTGCAGATGAATCATTGAGTGAATAATGCTCTGAGGATGAATCACGATATCGATATCGTCATAATCCAGGCCAAACAGATAGTGCGCTTCGATTACCTCTAGCCCCTTGTTCATCAGTGTGGCTGAATCGACAGTAATCTTTCGACCCATAGACCAGTTCGGATGCTTGATAGCATCGGCCATCGTCACCTTTAGCAGATCTTCTACAGGCCAATCGCGAAAAGCACCCCCAGAGGCAGTCAGTTCAATCGTGCGCAGCCCCCCATCCGGCACACCTTGCAGACACTGAAAAATAGCAGAATGCTCAGAATCAGCGGGCAAGAGCTTAACGCCGTACTTTTTCGCTAGAGGGAGTACAACCGGACCACCTGCGATCAGAGTTTCTTTGTTGGCCAGCGCGATGTCCTTACCTGCTTTGATCGCTGCGATCGTCGGCAGCAGCCCAGCGCAGCCCACAATGCCAGTCACCACGGCTTCGGCATCTCCATAACGGGCAACTTCCAAGATGCCTGCCTCACCTGCAACGATGATCGGCTGAGGCTCTATCGTCGCGATCACCGATTTAAGTTCGGCCAGTTTGCATTCATCGCAGATAGCGACAATTTCTGGCTTGAACTGCATCACCTGCTCGGCTAGCAGGGTGGCATTACTCCCTGCCGCGATGCCTACAAGCCGAAACTTATCAGGGTTCTGCGCCAAAATGTCAAGCGTTTGTGTGCCGATAGAACCAGTGGAACCGAGCAGGGTTATGGCTTTCACAGTAGGGATCCCGTCTGTAATGTTTTCTTTATCCCTACTATAAGTTGCGGGTGGGATCTGCTCCAAGTGCATGTGTATAGCGTTCGCCACTTAGCTCCATACAGTTTCAATCAGTGAAACCTTTGCTGCGTGTAGAGCTAAGTGGTCAGCCACCGCCGTAGGCGTTAGCCTTCTCTTTTGAGTATGCATCCGGCAGTGGCTATGATTGCAAACTAGCCAGAAACGGCATAATGTAGGCGACTGCCTTAACTAGACTGCTTTAACTAATGGAGATCTTTACTCATGGACGCATTCTCCCCAACTCCGCCCGATTGGACTAAAGATGCCGTGCATGCTCAACCCTTTGAATGCCCCAGCTGTGGGGCCGGTAGCACGGAGGCGCGCTCAGTTTGGGTGAATCGGCGCGCGCCCGTGTTTACAAACGGGCGGAAGCGGAAGTATCAAGAATTCTATCGATGTGAGTGCGGGACAGTTTGGTGGGGATGGAGTTCGGATCGACCGGTGGTCGATCTGGGGAACGTGGAACGATGAGTGATGAATGATGAGTTTAAATCTATAAGAGAGTTGCTGATTGTTTTGACCTAATCGTTGTTTTTCCGCCGTTCATCATTCATCCTTCCTATTTCATCCATCACCCTATGGACATTCTCGTATTCGGCAGCCTAAATATGGACCTCGTAGCGCGGGTTGCTCGGCTGCCGCTGCCAGGAGAGACGCTGATGGGCTCTGGGTTTGTGACGGTGCCGGGTGGCAAGGGGGCAAATCAGGCGGTGGCGGCGGCAAGACTTGGGGCGAGCGTGGCGATGGTGGGGCGGGTTGGGGATGATGGGTTTGGAGAGAGATTGCGATCGCATCTCCAAGGCGAAAATATTGATACGCACTCAGTCAATATCAGTACGCAGCAGCCTTCCGGAACAGCGCTGATCGCAGTTGCACCAGACAACAATCAAATCATTGTTATCTCAGGGGCCAACGGTGAAGTTGGCGAGACGGAATTGAAAAGGTTAATTCCGTATTTCGAGCAGGCAAAAGTGTTGTTGCTTCAGTTTGAAGTGCCGCTACCAGTTGTGCAGAAGGCGGCAGCGTTGGCATACCAAGCTGGCCTGTTGGTAATTGTCGATCCTGCGCCAGCTCAAGGCAAGTTGACGAGAGAGTTTTGCAAGCATATTTCTGTGCTGACACCGAACCAAACGGAAGCGGGACTGTTGACAGGGATGGAGGTTGTAAATAGGAGGAGTGCGATCACAGCGGCAGAAAGTCTCCATCAGCAAGGCATTGACACCGTCATCGTCAAGCTAGGAAAACAAGGTGGCGTATGTGTTACCAGCTCAGGCAGCTTTGAATTTTCCGCCTTCACTGTGGAAGCAGTCGATACCGTAGCTGCCGGAGATGCGTTTAACGGTGGATTGGCAGCAGCCCTCTGTCAGACAAAAGCCACTGATTCCGGCACAGCTCTGAGTGACTACGATTTACTCCGGTCGATCATCCGCTATGCGAACGCTGTAGCAGCGCTAGCCGTCACTCGCCCGGGTGCCCAATCAGCCATGCCGACGGCAGCCGAAGTCAAAGTTTTTCTAGACCAGTTCAAACCGTTGGCTGTACAGTGATATTGAATCCGAGCGCTTTAGCGACTCTTGTAACAGTCGAGAGCGTCGGATTCCCGTCTGGAGACAGCGCCGGTAAAGTCCTTACTTTCCGGTAGACTGATTGCCAGTCTGCAAGACTGTTCGCAGCCCGAATAGAATCAAAGCCATACTGACTATCATCCACGGGGTCACTGGTTCAGAGAAGAACAGCCAAGCTAACAGGGCGACCCAAACGGGGACACCGCTGTAGACAATACTCGTAGACTTAATCGGACCGATGCGCTGGGTGCTAATAGTGAACAATAGATAGCCAATACCAGATGCCCCAATTCCCATATAGGCTATGCCGAGGACAGCAGGGAGCGACAGAATAGGCATACCAGCTGCTCTTAATTCCGGTATTACTAAGAGAGCAAGCTGGGCCACGCCGAAGAGCGCTCCGTAGTAGCTAATCGCTAGGCCGCTATATCGACGACCAAGGTATCGTAGCAGTATGGAATAGAACGCCCAGCAGAGAACCGCGCACAGCATCAGCAAATCGCCTCTGTTGAACTGAAACTGTAGCAGCGCTGCGAGGTTGCCGTCAGTGAGTAAGACCAGAACGCCGACAACGGCGATTACACCCCCCAAATAATTCTTTGTTGCTAACTTCTCTTTCAAAATCACCGCCGCCGCAAAGCCTGTGACTACCGGGTTGAACGCATTGATAATGGCTGAATTTGCGACTGCTGTATAGCGCAAGCTAGAAAAAAAGAAGAAGTGGTAACCAACAACGCCAGTACTCCCTAGAAGAAAGAAACAAATCTTTTCTACAACAGAAGCGGTACTGATACGTGGGCCGATGTCTTTTTTCTGCCATACCAGCAAGCCTAAAAACATGCTAGCAACCACATAGCGCAATAGCGTAATCAGCAGCGGACCCATCTCCCCAGTTGTGTATTTACCTGCAACAAAGCTGCCCGCGAATAGTAAGCTGGTCAAGACCGCTAACAAACTTTGATTCCAGAGACTGTTTTTCATAAGTTAGAGATATGAAGCCATTTGCTATAGCCATATTTGATATCGATGGGGTGATTCGAGATGTGGGCGGGTCCTATCGACGGGCGATCGCAGACACAGTCGAGCACTACACTCACGGTAGCTATCGACCGACGATAGAAGACATCGATCGGCTCAAAAGTGAAGGCGTCTGGAATAACGATTGGAAAGCCTCAGAAGAGATGATTCGCCGCTATTGTACAAGGCAACAAGAGCCTCGACCTGTTGTTAGCTATGAAGAGATTACTGACTATTTCCAAAGGCGCTATCGCGGCCCTGATACAGAAGATCCCGATCAGTGGACTGGATATATCTCTAGCGAACCCTTGCTAGTAGATAAAGACTATCTAGAGAGGCTGTATCAATCGGGCATTCCCTATGCATTTTTTAGTGGTGCTACTAGAGGATCTGCCAGCTTCGTGCTGAAAAGACGGATCGGCATTGATAAGCCTATCTTGATAGCGATGGAAGACGCACCAGGCAAACCAGATCCTACTGGACTGATGATGGCTGTGCGAATGGTAGAAAATCAACAGTCTGAAAATCAACAGTCTGAAAATCAACAGTCTACAGACAATAACTTACCTGTTGTTTATGCGGGTGATACTGCTGCAGACATGCAGACGATTGCTGCCGCGAAACAGCAGTTTCCTGATCGGGAGTGGTTGGCAATTGGTATCTTGCCACCTCACGCTCAAAAGGACGATTCTTACAAGACTGACTATGCTGAAAAACTGAAAGCGGCAGGGGCGATCGCAGTTCTAGAGAGCGTCCAACAAATTAATGCTGCACAGATACAGAATCTGCTGTAGAAACTAAGGCACGGCAAATGACAAAGTCTAAGAAGTTAGAGATTGCATTAGAACAGATTAAAACAATTCAAGATCTAGAGACTTTGAATGAAGGCGATGTAGTCACTCTGCGGAAGATCATTAACGGGACGCAGGTGATCGCAATCCTCCCAATCGCAAAGCTGATCATCCGCCACAGTCTCACTCAGCTCATTCCTGATCTAATCGTCGCTTTTCACAAGATGCTTGAAAAAGGTGAGAAGACAGATCCTGGCTGTAAGGCTAAGTGGGCGATCGCCAACACGCTCTACCAGCTAGAACAACCCAACGCTGACCTCTTTCTCACTGGCATACGTCACACTCAGCTAGAGCCCGTTTGGGGCGGGACTACCGATACCGCGCCGCCGTTACGAAGCCTTTGTGCGCTGGGACTGGTCCAGGCAAATTATTCTGATGTGCTAAGTGAACTGGCCGACTTGCTCGCCGATGATGAACATGATGCGAGAGCAGGCGCTGCCCGTGCGGTTGGCTACAGCCAAAATCCGGCTGGCATTCCGCTGCTGCGACTGAAGGTTCACTTTGGTGATACAGAGCCACAGGTAATGTCCGAATGCTTTGTGGCGCTGCTACAGCTCTCGGCAGAACAAGCGCCAATCGTAATTGAAAGGTTGGAATCAGGCAGTGAGGCTGAGCGGGAGCTAGCAGCGATCGCCTTGGGAGAAGCTCGCATTCCCGAAGCTTTCGCGGCGATCAAACGGCAGTGGCAGCGAACCCGTAGCCCTGAACTACGCAGCAGCTTTTTGCTGGCGATCGCAACCCTTAGAACAGAGGCTGCTATTGACTTTCTGCTGGGACTGGTAGAGCGCGGAAACCAACAGGAGGCAACCAATGCGATCGCCGCCCTCGAAATCTATCGGCACACCCCAGACATCTGGCAGCGAGTCCAGCAGAAAGCCAAAATCAATCCAACGCTGTAGCTAGTCACCATTAGCTCAAGTCAAGGCTCTTTGTGCGCTGCTAATCTGTTTAGGAGCGACATTGCGCGCGTTTTTACAACAACGATCAGCCGCTGTCAGACAAGCAGAGAACATGTCAATCTTCTAATTCTTGAATCTGACGATTAGAACCACTGTTAAACAGTGGCTAAAGTGACTCAATCAAGAACAGATATATTCGCTATTGGCTATGCTTTTAAGATAAAGCGGCTAATTTGCTGGGAAGCTCTGCAGAACCAACAAGATTCATACCTGCCGACTTAAAGTGCTGGTAGGTTTCATCGGTGGGGTCAGTGAAATCAATCACACCAGGAACAACAACAGGCGATGTACAGTCTTCTAGCAAATAAATTTTCTTGGCTAGCGCAGGGTCGCGGTTTTGAATTTCATCGAGTAGATCGCTGACGGTCCAAGCGACACAGTGGCTTTTGGCCTGCCCTGCGATGATAACCGCGTCGAATTCGAGCAAATGTTCAATCAGCCGATTATTTTTTTGGGCGATAGTCTTGCCGCGACTGTCTGTGAGCACTTCAGGGCTTAGAACAGAGTAGTTCTCGGTCAGTGGATTGTCGCCCTTGGCCTCAAACTGGGTGGGATGTGATCGCACCATACTATGAAAGAAACAGGCTTCTTCAAACGCTGGCACAAGCGCGTGACCAATTCCGCCTAGCATAGAGTGATACGGCCAGACAGTCAGCGGATATTTACCGCGATCACTCAACTCCTTTGCATAGTGATGCGCAAACGCAACTACATCCGTTTTGGTGGTCCTATACCGATTAGATAGATCTGTTGCAATCAGTGGATTAACTTTCCACTTACCCTGTTCTACTTCGTCAAACGAAATCATCGTCATTGGCTCGGGATGCTCGCCCGCTGCGTTCACCCAAAAGACCGGATGAAAGATCTGCATGGCATTATGAGTATCCATTGTTGGCACAATCTCTGTAATCACGCCTAGATTTCGATAGATAAATTCGCACAGCCGCCTGGTATCGTCGACTGCGCCTACACCGGAACGCCCACCGACAAACAGCTCAAAGTCTGGCTGACAAAAGGTGTTTTGGACATCGATAGCAAGCAGGCAAATACGCAAAGCGTCTGTTTGAGCGGCGGCGATGCCGTGTGTTTGGCGGTAGGCGATCGCATCGGCTGCTCGCTGCTGATAAGGGACGCGCCAGATCTGACCGACGGTTTCTGGATTAAAGAATTTGGGAATAGGAGTTTGCATGATGGCTTGCACGATGTAAAAGCAGCAGAGAGAGTGTCTTTAGGACGTGTTAGTGTTAAAATTACACTAACACGCTTGTTATAGCGAAACTTTTGGCATAGCGTCAAGTCTCATCTATCTTCTTTTTGCTTTCCTCTTTTGCTTTTAGTCGGCGCTTATGACTTACACCTACTCCTATCCTCGGCCAGCGCTAAGCGTAGACTGCGTTGTCTTTGGCTGGCAAAAAGATACGGCCTTGAGGGTGTTGTTGATTCGTCGCCAGCTCGACCCGTATAAGGGGAACTGGTCTTTGCCAGGGGGGTTTGTGCAAATATCAGAATCTGTAGATGCTGCCGCTGCTAGGGAGCTGAAAGAAGAAACCGGTGTAGAAGGTGCTTTTTTAGAGCAGCTTTATACATTTGGTGCGCCCGATCGCGATCCGCGCGAGAGAGTGGTCTCCGTAGCTTATTATGCGCTGGTAAATTTGCAGACGCACCCGCTACAAGCAGCGACGGATGCGATAGATGCGCAGTGGTTTGAGCTATCAGCCGTGTCGACGATGGGATTTGATCACAATCAGATTTTGGCCTGTGCGATCGCCCGCCTACGCGCCAAAATCCGCTACGAGCCGATCGGTTTCGAGCTATTGCCCAAGACCTTCACACTTTCCCAACTACAACAGCTTTACGAACAAATTCTTGAGCGCGATCTAGACAAGAGAAACTTTCGCAAGAAGCTATTGAAGATGGACTTACTAATCGACACAGGGAAAAAGGAGACGGGGGTAGCGCACAGAGCCGCTAAGCTATATCAGTTTGATGCAGACAAGTACCAATCCCTTCAACAGAAAGGATTCAACTTCGAGCTATAGATTTTCGTAGTGATAGCGACAAGCGATGATCGTAATGTACTGGTCACTCACCGCATAAACGAGACGGTTCGTTTCATCTATTCGCCGCGACCATAAAGTCGAGAGTTCATTCCTAAGTGGCTCAGGTTTACCAGTGCCTTCAAACGGAAGCCTTTTTATCTCTTTTATCAGCTTGTTTATGCGTTTGAGTGTCTTCTTGTCCTGCGTTTGCCAATAGATATAGCTATCCCACGCTTTGTCAGTCCATGCTAGTTGTCGATTAGTCACGGCGAAGCTATCGGACCATTAAAAAAGCGCTTTTACAGTTCATTCCTCTATTAAATCTCTTTCTGTAACAAGGCCAGCGCGGTATTGAGCAATAGATTCTCGTAGGTTTTCGGCATTGGCAGGAGATCTCAGCAAATAAAGGGTCTCCATCAGACTGTCGAAATACTGACGAGACATAATCACAACGTCCTCAGCATTATGTCTGGTGACAACGGTATAATCTGCATCGTCAACGACTCGATTCAAAACGGTATCTAACTCGCGCTTAGCTTCGTTGAATGTGACTATCTCCATCACGCTGCCTGCTTGCAACTGTATCACCCAATGATAGCAACATAGATACTCTAAAAGTCGATAGCGCTGTCTGCGATTCAAGGCACCTCAGAGCGAAGTTGCGTTAGCAAAATAGTAAGGAATAGCTATGAGTAACCTAAGTTATCAAGTGAATCGAGTCGGTGTGATTGGGGGCGGTCAGCTAGCTTGGATGATGGCGGCTGGGGCTGAAGCACTAGGTATCAAGCTGCATATTCAGACACCAAGCTACGAAGATCCGGCGGTGAAGATAGCAGAGACGACCCTGATTGGAGCGGTGGACGATGCAACCGTGACTGCGCAGCTGGCCGAAGCGTGCGACGTAATTACGTTTGAAAACGAGTTTATCGATTTGCCTGCGCTGCGGCAGCTAGAAAGTAATGGCACTGTCTTTGCACCGTCGCTAGATGCTCTGTCTCCTTTACTCGATAAGTATGACCAGCGGCTGTATTGCGATCGCCTAAACCTCCCGTCCCCCCCATTCACGACATTAGAAAGCAAAGTCGATTTGCCTAGCCTAGCTAGAAAAGTCGCTTCAATCGGGCTGCCGCTAGCGCTTAAAACCCGTCGCCACGGCTACGACGGACAGGGCACTTTCATTCTAGAAACGCCATCCGCAGTAGAGGCCACTTGGCAAAAGCTAGGCTATCAGCCTGTGCTGCTAGAAGCCTTTGTGGAATTTGAGAAGGAGCTGGCGGTGATGGTAGCGCGATCGCCCGCCGGTGAAGTGGCCGTGTATCCAGTAGTAGAAACAGAGCAGGTCGATCAGGTTTGCCGCCGGGTAATTGCGCCAGCGCGGGTGGAATTAGAAATTGTGAAGCAGGTGAGTGCGATCGCCACTACCCTAACCAACGCTCTAGAATTCGTTGGCATTCTCGGCATCGAGCTATTTCTAAGCACGGTAGGCAAGGTCACCATCAACGAAATTGCCCCTCGCACTCACAACTCTGGTCACTACACGCTAGACGCCTGCGCGACCTCACAGTTCGAGCAGCAGCTCAGAGCCGTTTCGGGTAGGCCGCTAGGCTCTACCGAATTAACCAGACCCGGCGCAGTCATGGTCAATCTGCTAGGAACCCAGGCAGCAGACGATTACATAGACAAACGCAACGCCCTAGCAGAAATTCCGAATGCGCACGTTTACTGGTACGGAAAGGCACAGTCGCGACCCGGTCGAAAAATGGGTCATGTGACTATCTTTACGGACAGCCCAAACGATGACGCGGCAATAGCTAAGACTATTCAAACTGTCGAGAATCTTTGGTATCAGCCCTGATATTAACTACTATCACTTTTGAAAATCTGATTGATAGGGAGAATAACCGTCATTCTTCTGTATGGATTTGCTCTTGTCGAATCTGGTGAGCCGTTCGTTATGATGTGCGTAGTTCGGCTACGGCGTTGGTGACTGCCAACAATGTTTTCTGATCTATGTTTTTCATTCACAGGGTATCGAGATGCTGCGGCAGCAGTATACCGAGCTTGTCCTAACGGACCTGTCACTCGGAAACTATAAGCCTACAGCCGAGATTCCCACCTGGTCACCCCAGGTCAAAAACTGAGGTAAGACGGCGCTGCGGTCGAACTAACTAAGATCCTTTCCTTCGGGTAAGGATTTTTGCCTTTAAAGGGCACATCCCCCCTTTCTGTTTGAGGATGCTATTCTGCTGAAGACATTTCCTGTAACTTTTGCTCGTATTATCTAACCGGACTACTCTTCGAGAAGAGCTAAGCTCTACGGCTCCGCTCAGCCCTCGGGTACCAGCATCTCCCGCTGGCCGAGCGCAGTCGAGGTCACAACCCTGCCAGCTACCGCTGTCCTACTCTCCATTTGCCCCTAGTGACATCCACCCTAACCAAACAGCCTGCTACCGTTCGTACTCAGCTCACCAACGGCCTCACTGTCATCGCGATCGAGAATCCGGTCGCTGATATCATCTCCGCCCGCTTCTTCATCCGCGCTGGACACATTTACGAAAATGCCAAAAATTCTGGCATTTTCGACCTGCTCACTGCCGTACTGACGAAAGGCACCCAGGACAAAACTGCCTTAGAGATTGCTGAGATTACTGAATCGATTGGTGCAGGCTTCGGCGCGGATGTTGCCTCTGACTACAGCAGCGTCAGTCTCAAGACTGTTTCGGCTGACTTTGAGACGGTGCTGGCGCTAGCGGCTGAGGTGGTGCGATCGCCCAGTTTCCCCGAGTCAGAAATAGAGTTGGAGCGCCGCCTGATTCTGCAAGGTCTCAAGTCAATGAAAGAGCAGCCTTTCAGCGTGGCCTACAACCAGCTGCGAGAAGCACTCTACGCGGGTCATCCCTACGGACTGACCAACGACCAAAGCGAAAGCTGCATTCAGGCATTCACTCGAACCGACCTGCTGGCAGCGCATCAGCAATACTTTCGTCCAGACAATACGGTCGTGGCTATCGTGGGTCGCCTTTCGCCGACGCTAGCGGTCAAGCTAATGAAACAATATTTCGGCGACTGGCAAGCGCCGAGTGAACCGCTATCGAAATTGCAGTTGCCATCGATAACAGCGGCCGCTCAAAAAATTGTCACCATCCAGAACACAAATCAAGCTTTTGTGATTCTGGGTCATTTAGCGGGGTCAGTAAATAGCCCCGACTATGCTGCGCTCAAAATCATCAGTACGCATCTGGGCAATGGGCTCTCTAGCCGACTGTTTGTCGAGCTGCGCGAAAAGCAGGGTCTAGCCTATGATGTCTCTGCTTTTTATCCCACTCGCCTAGGGCCTTCGCAGTTTGTCGCCTACATCGGCACCGCACCAGAAAACGTCCCAATCGCGTTAGCCGGGCTGCAGAGCGAGCTTACCCGCATGGTTACTACTCCGCTGACAGCCCAGGAGCTACAGGTGGCGAAGAATAAAATCCTGGGACAATACGCCCTCGGCAAGCAGACAAACGGTCAGATTGCACAGACGCTAGGCTGGTACGAGACGTTAGGATTAGGTATAGCATTCGACCAAGACTTTCAGAGGGATATTGCTGCCGTGACGATTGAAGCGGTACAAGCTGCCGCTGAGCGCTGCTTCGTAGAGCAGGTGCTGTCCGTGCTTGGGCCTGCTGACGCGGTCGACCCTTTACGCTAGCTAACGACGATTCACTTTTTGACGCTAGATGCCTACTTCTTCAGAGTCTAACTCTTCAAACTTGGGTGCAGCTGTTTTGTCTACCTGGCAGTGGCGGGGCTTTGCGATTGGCTATCAGTCTGCGGGGCCAAATGAGCTAGAGCAGCCAGACCTGCCTGCAGTGGTAATGATTCATGGGTTCGGTGCGTCTAGCATTCACTGGCGCAAAAATATTCCAGATTTTGCTGCTAGCTATAGGGTGTATGCCATTGATCTGCTGGGCTATGGCAAGTCTGCCAAGCCTACGCCAGGAGAGCCGCTGGACTATACCTTTGAAACCTGGGGTCAGCAGGTGCTGGACTTTTGTCAGCAGGTGGTGGGACAGCCTGCTTTTTTGGTGGCGAATTCGATTGGCTGTGTGGTGGCGATGCAGACGGCGGTGCGATCGCCAGACTGGGTGCGAGGCGTGGTCCTGCTCGATTGCTCTCTACGCCTATTGCATGATCAAAAACGGCAAACTCTGCCCTGGTATCGCAGTGCCCCTACGCCATACATTCAAAAGGTATTGGGCTACAGGCCGCTGATTCAGCTATTTTTTAGGCAGTTGGCAAAGCCTAGATCGGTCAAGAATATTCTGCGTCAGGCGTACGGCCGGAAAGACCAGGTCACAGATGAGCTGGTGTCTTTGCTACTAGAGCCTGCTTTCGACCCTGGTGCGATCGATGTGTTCTTAGCGTTTATCCGCTATTCGCAGGGGCCTATTCCCGAAGACTTGCTGCCTCAGCTCACCTGTCCGGCCTTGATTCTATGGGGTCAGCTCGATCCCTGGGAGCCGATTGAGCTGGCGCGGGCCTATGCTGACTATCCGGCAGTCGAGGACTTTATCGAGCTAGAGGGAATTGGCCACTGCCCGCAGGATGAAGCGCCGGAGGTGGTAAACCCGATCGTAATGAAGTGGATTGCTAGCAAGTTTAGCCAGAGAACGGCTACTGAATCAGCCGTATAAATGTAGCAAGCGATCAAGGCAAAAAAATATCCCTCATCACGGCCTGACAAGGGATAGGGGCAACAGTTAAACGCTTGTGCTGTAGACACAATGGCCCTGCGCTTCACGAAAAAGAAGTAAACCTGTGCCGATTTGTTGAGTGCCACAGAGTTTCAAGCCAAGTGTCTACATCCAAGTTTCTTCAAGCAGAAGCCAGCTAATGCCTAATCCGGTCAGAGAAACGACTAGCATGATCGCAAAAGACCACCTAGTACCTACGCCCCGAGTGTAAAGGTCGATTCGGAGCAGTAGGGCAGCAGCAATCATTACCAGAAAATAGCTAGAAACCCTTACCCACACTAGGATCAGCACCGCAAAAGAAGCCCCTGCTAGAGCCATTAAGGTGTAGCCAATGTCGGATTTGAACCCAAGTAAAAGAAAATTGCGAACGGGTCGCCACACGATGCTCAAAACGCCGCACTGCAAAACGACATAGCTCGTCGCGATGCTCCAGGTGAGCCAGGCAATCTGAGACTCGTGCAGAAAGCTGCCAAAGGCAATATTGGCCAGTAGTACTAAGCTAATAGAGACCCAAGGGAAAGCACGCATGGTCTTGTAAATCTCTCGGTAGATCTCTTTACAGGTTGTCTCTTTACAAGTTGTCCCTTTACAGGTTGGTAGAGATCGCTTGGACTGGGCAGCTAGGTAGACATTGCTCGCACATGATGCAGCGCGATCGCACAAACATCAATTTATGCGTCTGGGGGTCTAGCCGCAAAGACTCAGTCGGGCATACCCCCGTACACAGACCGCAGTGCACACAGACATCTTGATCGATCACAATCTCGCGGTTCACCATCGACACTTCGATATGGTTTGCCCTGAGCCACTCAATCGCCTCATCTAGCTGATCGATATCGCCCGATAGCTCTACTAGCAGCTTCCCGACCTGATCGGGCGCCACATGAGCCCGAAAGATATTAGCCGCCACATTGAAATCCTTTGCCAGCCGATAGGTGATGGGCATATGGATCGTGCGCTTTGGGAAAGTCAGGGTCAGTCGTTTCTTCACAGGGAAAGGATAAGATAAATAAAGTGGTTGTTTACAAATGGACTTCTAAAAACGTTCCCTTCAAAGTATATGTCGCTTGAATCTTCAGAGATGGCCAAACGGGTCAGAAACTTTGTGATCGTGACGATCGCATCTATTCTCAGTATCGCCCTGGTCCTAGGCATGCAGACGCGATCGCCTGCTGCCTCTCTCTCAGAGATGGCCGAGCAGTCAATTCCGCTAGAGACTGCGCTGGCGAACAAGAAACCCACCCTAATCGAGTTCTATGCCAACTGGTGTACGAGCTGTCAGGCGATGGCTTCCGATATTCAAGCGCTAAAGGAGGAGTATCGCGATCGTGTCAATTTCGTCATGCTAAATGTCGACAACACCAAATGGCTCCCCGAAATGCTCAACTACCGCGTAGACGGCATCCCCCACTTCGAGTTTCTCTCTACCGACAGCAATGAGCAGGGCGCAGCCATCGGCGAATTGCCCCGCGCTATCCTAGCCGAAAACCTCGATGCCCTCATTGCCAAGCAAACCCTACCCTACGCACAGATCAGTGGCCGCATCTCCGAAGTAGACACGGCCACCAATCCGATTAATTCACCTGCGAACGCGTCCGATCCGCGCAGCCACGGCGCCCAGGTAAGCGATCAGGTCATTACGAACTAGCGACTACAAACTATGTCCCCACGGGATGGCATGTAATTCGCAAAAACGTTCTTAGAGGCTTTCCACAAAATCATCTGCCTGTGTCTCACAGACATCGGAAGCCCCTCCCGAAGTCCGGCATCTTTCCTTAGCAATCATACGAGCGATACCCGGCGGAAGCTGCGCAGCATAGTCTAACGCCTTATCAAACGAAGCTAGGCTAGCAGTGGTCTGCTCCTGGCGGCGCTGTAGCTGCGCTCTTAGGTAGAACAGTTCTGGATTCTCGGGTGCTGCTTGCAAAGCCTGTTCTACTGCTGCCATTGCCTCGGGTATTTGGTTCAGGTCTCGGTAGCCTAGCGCGATCCCGCGATAGGTCAGATAGTCAGGGCTGCTGTACGTCGCTAGCCGTTCAATCGTCTCCGCCGGGTTAGAGAAAGGTAAGTTGACCGCCAGCATCAGATCCATGAACCCCTGAACTAGGTTCAGCTCTGGGTCAGTTTTGTCAATTCTTTCAGCTTCGTCTAGGTGACCAAACACCTGCTGAAGCATCCCTAGCGCGGCTGGCGTACTGCGAGCCACACCCTGGGTGGTCATCATATGAGAACCTTCTAGGAAGATGCCGACCGCTGAGTACAGGTGCCCCCTCAAAGGACTATCATCCATTAGAGCTGCTGCCGCTGACTTAGTAAGCTCTGCGTGCTCGGCCATCTTGTCGTGATCGCCGTCCAAATAGGCCATAGAAGCCGCCAAGCTGTGGACTAGGGGCTCATCGCTTTCAGAGACTAGCGCCGACTCTATAGCTGCTTCTGCCAGCGTGTAGTTGCCAGCTTTGAAAAAAGCTTCAAACGCAGCTTCTGTGTCGGGTCCAATGCCATACTCGTTGCCAGGGCGAAACGGATCGCCCGCCAACGCCGGACTCGAAAAGAGAGATAGCGTCGCTACTGCCGAGACGCCAACTAGCGCCGCGCATCCACGCTTAAGCCGGGGAAATGAATTCATCAATCGAGCAGTCGCTATCCGAAACGCCATATGCCAATCCTTTGATCAAAGTTGAGATAATTTCTATTGCCTTGATTTTGAGTATAGCGATTGGGATCTAGCCTCTAGAGCGCAATCTGTGAAACTCTATGAGCTGTCATAGCGACCTTTCTAAGTTACGGACCAGTACCCGGTTCGAGGGCTGTGTGGCACTGATATTTCTGCTGGCGAGTACCTTCTGTGCTGATCTGCTCACCTGTGGATAAACAGCTCTGCGTAGGCAGTCTGACCTCTGTTGGAAAAGGAATTCCGCGTTTTGGTTCTATGAGCCAAAGGATCGAGGTTTCGCTACGGGCCTTGCTACCCATGACGATATCAGGTTGCCAGCTGCTAGAACTGGCTGACTGGGTCAACGCAATTTGGGCAGTCGAGCCCTGGGGAATTGCCAGGATATAACTCAAAGAAAGGGCCCGGTAGCTGTCTAGGTTAGGCGCAATTAAAACAACAGCCGAAGGCTCAGCGGCAATCCGACTGCCAACTTGACCTGGAAGAAAGGGCTTTAGCAGGGCAATATCGTGGCTGATCAAAATTTGGCTGAGGATGCCAGCTGCGATCGCCACATTCAATACCCATCGCCGCTGCCGCACCAGCCCCATCGCCAGCACTACGCTCACTGCTGGATACAGCACAAAGAAATAGCGCGGCGCTCTAGTGAGATCTTTACCCAGCCCGTAGGTAATCAGCATCATGATTGCAAACACAACCAGAACGTAGCCAACTAAAGGAGCGCCTGCCTGTAAAAGAGGCTCCTGCGAGTAGTCTGAATAAACAGCTTGCGCGCGAGCTTCCTGCCGCCAGCCTTGAACAAATTGCCGTAGCACAGCGCCAAACACGCCTAGCATGACCAGAGCGCATGGAATGGCCACCCACAGCGGCACCTGCTCGACTGGCAGCATCACCAGCATAAATACGGCTGCGGCCAGTGTGTGGACCAGGGGATAGAGTACTGTCTGATATAGCGGAATGTCGTGACTGAGCCAGGAGGTACCGCCCTCGCTTTGAAAGTGGGCAATCGCGCTCGGCAGCCAAGGCAGATAAAGCACGCCTATGCTCGCTATTGCAATTAGCCAACCAAATGCCTGATTGAGCGTTTGACCTATCGTCCAAGCGCGGGTTTGCAGCTGTTTAATCAAGGCAGTCGCGGTGATCAGGCCCTGAGCGATGATGCCAAAGCCGTAGAAATAGTGGACATAGAGACCCAGCGCGTTGAGACCGACCCAGCTCAGCCAGCGGAAAAGGGTGCGATCGCCCTGTAGCAAGGCCACCCAGTTCAGCAGCGCAAAGGTAGCAATGGCAATAGCCAGACTGTAGTGCCTGGCCTCTTGAGAGAGATAGATACCGTAGGGCGATACCGCCATTAGTGCAGCGGCGATTTGGCCTGTGAGATCGCCCCCAACGCGCCGTCCCAGACGATACACGCCCACCACAGCCACTAGTCCCCACAGCACCGCGAACGCTCGCAAACTCCAAACAGACGTGCCCACACTTTGCAGCCAGCCATTCATCAGCATAAAAAACAGCGGCGGATGGTTACTCTGTGTGGTCACCGTCTGCGCCGCCTGCCAGGGCGTTCCCGGATCAGAAATCAAAGCCCAGTATTGTTCTGGCGGCAACAGCTCTCTAACTGGAATCGTCTCTAGACGCTTACCCAGGCTGTAGAAAGCAGTGTAGATTTCATCCACCCAGAGCGGTTTCGCAGCCAGCCGGTACAGCCGCAGCACTGCCGCTAGTAAAAGCACAAGCGGCAGAAAATACCATTGAGACTTCTCTTGAGATTTCTTCTGAGTTTTTTTGGTGAACTTAGCTCTGTGCAAGAGAATGCGCCCATAGTGCTGCGATCGCATAGTACTGGATTAGCGGGTACCAGATTAGCAGGGAGCCACTTCTTAAACGCTGACAGAATTTTCTACTCTTTTGTGGATGTTGATCTCTTCAACGAAAGTGTCATCTTTCAATGCGGCCTCAATTAGCCCCAAAAACATCGGATGCGGTGTCCTAGGCCGCGACTGAAACTCCGGATGAAACTGGCAGGCAATAAAGTAAGGATGGCTGGGCAGCTCTACAATTTCGACGAGTCTGCCATCGGGAGAAGTGCCACTGACCGTAAAGCCCGTCTCTAAAAACAAATTGCGATAGGCATTATTAAACTCATAGCGATGGCGATGACGCTCATAGATCACCTCCTTGTTGTAGAGCCTGCTTGCTAGCGTGTTGGGCTCTACTCGGCAGGGCCATAGTCCCAGACGCATCGTGCCGCCCAAGTCCACCACATCTTCTTGCTCAGGCATCAAGCTGATGACTGGATTGGTCGTCTCCGGGTCAAACTCAGAGCTGTTCGCCTGCTCTAGCCTAGCGATGTTCTGTGCCCATTCCATCACTAGGCACTGCATGCCCAGACACAGCCCCAGAAACGGAACCTGCTTTTCCCTGGCGTATTGAATCGTCTGAATCTTACCGCCTACGCCTCTAGAGCCAAACCCACCAGGAACGATGATGGCAGCCACTTCTTTGAGATACTTTTTGGCCCCGTGCTGTTCAATATCTTCTGAATCGACCCAGCGAATTTTGACCTCCGTATCAAAATGCGTTCCAGCATGGCTTAGCGCTTCAGTCACCGATAGATACGCATCGTTGAGCTGTACATACTTACCGACGATGGCGACTTCTAGTGACTTGCTCGGCCTGTGCATCCGTTGGATGAGCGTCATCCAGCCGCTCAGATCGGGCGATCGCTGATCCATCTGCAAAAACTCCAGCGTCTGCTCAGCTAGCCCTTCTTTCTCCATATACAGCGGCACCTCATAGATACTGCGAGCATCTAGCGCCTGAATCACGCAGGGAAGCGGCACGTTACAAAAGCTAGAAATCTTCTGCCGCAGCTCTTCTCTGAGCGGCCTTTCACTCCGACACACCAAAATATCTGGCTGAATCCCAATCGAGCGCAGCTCCTTCACCGAGTGCTGAGTCGGTTTAGTCTTAAGCTCATGCGCTGCTGGAATCCAGGGAATCAGCGTCACGTGCATGTACAGTACGTCATGCCGTCCTACATCCTGCTTGAACTGACGAATCGCCTCCATGAACGGCAGCGATTCGATATCACCCACCGTGCCACCAATCTCTACAATTACCACATCAGGGTTCCGATTACGCGCTACCCGATGAATCCGCGCCTTGATCTCGTTGGTGATGTGAGGAATGACTTGAACGGTGCCGCCTTCGTAGTCGCCGCGTCGCTCTTTGTTGATTACAGACTGATAGATAGAGCCTGTGGTCACGCTATTGAGCCGTGACATAGACGTATCGGTAAAGCGTTCGTAGTGACCTAGATCGAGATCCGTCTCTGCGCCATCTTCAGTCACGAAGACTTCACCGTGCTGAAACGGACTCATCGTACCAGGATCAACATTGATGTACGGGTCAAGCTTCAAAATAGACACTGAGTAGTCACGCGACTTCAGCAGCCGCCCCAAGCTAGCCGCCACAATGCCTTTACCGATACTAGAAACAACACCGCCTGTCACGAATACAAATTTTGTCATGGTCTCCCGTCGCGTTTTTTTCTAAATCTATGCTGTGTTCTTCTGACGCGTTCTTAAGCGGCTGAGCTAACGCCAATAGTCAAAAATCAATAACGATTAATTGTGCCACACCGAATAGACTGCGATGGGTATAACGCTATATTGAAGCCATCAACTGCCGGGAGTAAAACAGGCGAAAAAACGCTATGGTCAGTCAGCCTGCTACAACAAGCGTCCGGTGGACATCTCAGGATATTGAGCTACTGCCTCAGAACGAATGGACGACTTACGAAATTATTGACGGGGAGCTGTTTGTGTCTAGATCGCCTCACCGTAGACACCAGAAAGTAATTGGTAAGATCCACACCGCTCTCGATGTTTGGTCCGAGGAATCTAAGCTAGGTGAACCCATCATTTCACCAGGCTTAGTCCTTTCTGATGCAGATAATGTTATTCCCGATTTGGTGTGGGTGTCGAAGGAAAAGTTAGATGTCATAGAAGATGAGGCAGGCCATCTGACAGCCGTTCCTGACATCGTTTTAGAGGTATTATCTTCGGGAAGTGAGAATATCCGCCGCGACCGTGAGGCCAAACTAAAGCTCTATTCCGTTCAAGGTGCGCAGGAGTACTGGATTGCAGATAGGTTCTCAAAACGGCTAGAAATATACCGCCGCCAAGATGCTCGGCTCACACTATTTGCAACTTTAGACGGTACAGATACGCTGAGGTCTCCTCTGCTCCCCGGCTTCTCATATCAGGTCAGCCAGTTCTTCGAGTAAGGTGTCTAATCTAATGAAGAATCAGGTGCTTTCACAAGTTGGCTAGCTGAGGCAGTCAATTTTAATGCGATGATTTTCTTATCTGCTTTCTCGTCAGGCCAGCCCTCTATGTCTGCATGATTGGCGTTGTTAGTCAGTGGTTTTTCAACAACCCGTAGCTTATTAATTCTGCAATCGCTTGCTCTGATATCAGCTCTCCCATAGAGTTTTCGACCCATCGCGCCTGAGATGTCGTAGCCCACTGTCCATATCTCTGTCTCAGTAGCTTCCCTATGCCTTGTGACAGACAACTCTTTACGAGGATGAGGCATAAACAGATCTTGCTTAACGCTGCCATCCTTTCTAAATTGACCGCTTTGGGTTGCATACCTGGCTAATAGTTCGCTGTCCTCTATCTGTGGAACGCAGCCGAAATCAAGCATCGAGTGCGACTCTTGAGATGAGGTTTAGAAGTATGCTGGGCACTTCATCTGAAAATAATTCTCTACCTCTAGCGTTGCTATGTCCAAACAGCGAGGCGTAGTGGAGTGACCCTTCTGGACTGACACTAATCGACAGTACCCACTGAGGACTTCTATACCACTCTAATGTGATATGTCCGTCGGGTTCTGCACCTACAGACGGTAAAGCGCAGCCTGGAGGTAACGCCTGGATGAAGCGCTGAGAATTTCTAAAAGTAGCCTGTGAAATTGCAATCGCATCATCTCCGTCCCAGTTTGGAGCACTATAGTCGTTCCAAATCTGAGCTAGTTCGTCATAAGTTAGCTGTTTGTCGTTTGGAGACGGCTTGGCAATATCGATAGCGAACTCAGGTGTTGAATTCATCAGTATTCGCAGGTGGAGCAAGCGGTGGATAGGGTTATCAAAAGTGATCGTATCCTATTAGTATCCAGTTCAGCTAGTTTGGAAATGAGTCATAGTCTATCTGAACTACCGCGCAAAATCCTGGTATAAAAATCAGATGGCTTTTGCTGAACTTGGAGTTTGAGGGACAGGAAATGAATCGGTGCTGGAAGCAGAGAGGGCTGAGATTGCTAGGTGGTGCTGTAGGCGCGATCGCCCTCCATCAAACTGTCATGATCCGACCTACCGCTGCGCAAGCATCCACTGATTTGTTCGTCGCCTACCCACCGACCACACATACAACCGTTGCCGATCGCATCTTCTTTATCGGCACTGCCGCACCCGATCAGCCAGTGACTATCAACGGTCAGGTGATTGAAAATCGCAGCGATGATGGCCATTTTGCACCGACTTTGCCACTGGCCTTTGGCGAAAATACGTTTACGCTCGTTCAAGGTGATGAGAGCCTGACGCTGACGATTGACCGGGTTTCAACGAGTCCGGCGTTGCCTGATGGCGTTGGCTTCGCTGAAGGGTCGCTGATGCCTGCTGAAGATATTGCGCGAATGCCGGGAGAGCTGGTGTGTTTGAGTGCGATCGCCCCTACAGAGGCCACCGTATCCGCCACCCTCGGCCAGCAAAATATCACCCTTGTACCGCAGTCAAACATCGAGCTACCGCCTAATTCCGCCGTCCTCACCGATCAAATAGATCCAGTCAACGCAGAGGGCAGCGGCGCTACAGAATACGCAGGCTGTACCATTTCAGAGGAAGAAGGAAATTTAGGGACGCCTCGCTTTACGCTGCGCGCCGATGGAGAAACAGTAACTGCCGCTGCCCCTGGTCAGGTCAGCATCCTTGCGCCTACGGCTTTAGAAGTTGCAGAAGTTACCTCGGCCCAAGGTATTGCTCGGGTCGGGCCTAGCACGAACTATTCTCGCATCACGCCACTGCCCGCAGGGACTCGCGCTGCCATCACTGGGCGAGAAGGCGAATGGGTTAGGCTCGACTACGGCGGCTGGATAAAAGAGGCGGAGACGATCGTTAGCAGCGCGTCGGTGCCGCCGACAACCATTATGAGAGGCGTCACCGCTCGCCAGCTCGATGACTGGACAGAAATTATCTTTCCACTACAGCGCCCAGTGCCAATCACGATCCAACAAGACACCCAATCTCTCTCTTTGACGCTGCACAACACGACGCCGCAAACAGACACTATCTATTTTTCTAACGATCCGGTTGTAGAAAGAATGGACTTTCATCCGCTGTTGGACAATAGCGCTGAGTTTGTTTTTCATTTCAAACAGCCACAGCAGTGGGGCTACAAAACGCGCTATGAAGGGACTAGTCTAATTCTCTCTTTGCGTCATGCGCCTCCTAGCAACAGTCTAGAGGGTACAACAATCTTGCTAGATCCAGGGCACGGTAGCAGTGAGGATTTGGGTGCTCGTGGACCTACAGGCTATCCCGAAAAAGATGTTACTTTGATTGTCTCTAAGCTGATCAGGAATGAGTTAGAAAGTCGTGGGGCTAGGGTGGTGATGACTCGTGAGGGGGATGATGATTTGTTTCCGCGCGATCGCGTGGAAATCATCGATGCCACAGAACCCACAATGGCACTGAGCATTCAC
>JBCCOH010000045.1:0-36418 GCA_039111275.1 Cyanobacteria bacterium P01_D01_bin.1
ATTTCATCCAATCGATCCCAACCTGTTATTTAGCGGCGACCAAGAAGGTATCGTTCGAGTTTGGAACCTGGCCCGACAAGAGAACGTTCTAACCCTAGAAGACAATGCCGATCGAATCATCAGCCTATCGGTCAACAACGACGGCTACGTCGCTAGCGGGAGCTATGATGCGACTATTCGGATCTGGAACGTAGAGGAAGGCAGGCTGACTCATCTGCTCAAGGGGCATGACTTTGTCGTCTCAGACGTTGCCTTTAGCCCAGATGGCAAGCTGCTGGCAAGCGCTAGCTACGATGAATCGATCAAAATCTGGGACTGGCAGAGAAGTGAAGTGCTCTGTACGCTCAATGGTCATTCTGGATTCGTTTATGATGTGGCATTCAGCGATGTTGGCAATACATTAGTCAGCGGTGGGTACGACGGGACCGTTAGAACCTGGGATTTAGCTGCGATCGCCGATGGGGAATGTTTGACTTACTAGGGCTCTTTTTCACAAGAGAGTCTCGTTTTCAAGGTTCTATCTTTTGTCTGTCTGTTTGACCGAGGAGCTGTCACTCTTGGTAGAGATTTCCTGTTGGAAAGTTTTTTATGCTGGGGGGCAATCAATTGCAAAGAACAGCTTCAGATATCAACTATGTCTACACAAACAGAACGCCGTCCTCAGCCTAAGGACATTCCTGGCCAACAGCTTGCATATCCGGCTAGCCAAGCAGATATGACGCCCGCTCCCGACAGCGATCTATCTAACTACAAGGCCGCTGGCAAGCTGCAAGGCAAAGTGGCCATCATCACAGGCGGTGATTCTGGAATTGGACGAGCAGTTGCGATCGCCTACGCCATGGAAGGCGCCAACACCACCATCCTTTACAACGCCAACGATAAAGACGCCAGTAAAACCAAAGAACTCGTTGAAGAGCGAGGCGGTCAGTGCCTGCCAATTAAAATGGACGTGCGTAAGCCAGAGGAGTGCGAGAACGCCGTCAAGCAGACTATCGATAAGTTTGGTCAGCTAGATATTCTAGTCAACAACGCTGCCTATCAGATGGTGCAAGAAGACGTCGCAGATCTGACTATCAAGCAGTTTCATGAGACTTTTGAGACCAATATCTTTGGATACTTTCATATGTTCAAGGCTGCCTTTCCTCACCTGAAGGAAGGCGACGTAATTATTAATACTGGCTCCATTATTGGCAAGACGGGAAAGAAGTTTCTGGTTGATTACACAGCTAGTAAAGGCGCTGTACACACGTTTACGAAGTCGCTAGCGCTGAATCTAGCGGACAAAAAGATTCGGGTAAACGCCGTAGTGCCAGGGCCAGTATGGACGCCAAACATTCCAGCAACTATGCCAGAAGACCAGGTCGACGGGTTCGATAGCGCCAATGCGATGAAGAGAACAGGCCAGCCAGAAGAATTGGCCCCTGCCTACGTATTCTTAGCGGCTAAAGACAGCAGTTTCATGACCGGCGCATTGATCGATGTGACGGGTGGCCAGCTGTAAGATAGTCGACTTAGTCAGCCGCCTCTAACCAGCTTTCGAACAGCGTTCTATTCTCATCGACCCAAGTCTGAGCGTGATCTCTGATATCGCTAGGTGTGTTCTCTCCATCTCGCATCTTCTGATTTTGTAGGCTCACAGCCTCTATGGGGATCTGTACGGATTCAAAGAATTTCCTAGCGGTTGGGTTGGTTTCGATAAAAGATCGATTCGCGAGAATCTCGATTTTGTTGATGGCGAAGCCTAGATTTTTGCCATCAACTGTGGTCTGAGTGTTTATGCTGTAGCTGCCAGGCAGCGAAGTATAGGGGACTTCTAGCCATTCGACCTGTTCACCAGGCGTTAGCACGTCGCTAACCCAAAGTGGCGTCCAGGTGTAGTAGAGCGCGGGCTTGCCTGCTTCGACATCTGAGATGACTCGGTTCATCAGTGCAAAGTAGTTGTTGTTATCGTGCTCCACGGTTTGACGGAGCTGATAGGCATCTAGATGGTGCTCGATAACATCCCGACAGCCCCAGCCAGGCGGACAGCCAACCAGATTTGCCTTACCATTACCATCGGTGTCAAAAAGAGCAGCAATCGCCGGATCTTTTAGCTGCTCTAAATTCGTAATTTTGTAAGTTTGAGCCGTGGATCGATCGATCGAATAGCCTTGGATGGCATCTTGAACAACGGTACCCGTGCTCATCAGATTGTTACTACCGCCGTTTTCTTCTAGAAATTTGGTGTGGAGTGGGTTCCAGTGGACAGTGGTGAAATCTAGATAGTTGTTTGCGATCGCCCGATGAATAGTATCGTACTCCACCTCAGAACCAGAGACCACGGTATAGCCTAGTTCCTCTAACCCAATATTAACAATCTCGGTTTGAAACAGTTCTTCTAAGGTGCCATATGCAGGGCGCAGCACTCGCTCTGAAGCTTGGGACCCACCGCTACAGCTAGAAAGCCCAAAGCCAAATCCGCCAGTCGCCACCGCTATCAATACTGCTAGTAAGTATCTTTTTCGATTGTTCGCAACCCGAAGAAATTTCATTTTAGGTTATTTGGATTAACTAAACAGTAGTAATCAAATAACCTTTCCTAAGGGTCGAAACAAGATCAGGAAATTCTGTATATCCCAGTCCAGACAGGCGTTTCAGTCTGAATAAGCTCCTCCGTACAATCTCTTGTATAAGTAAACACATGATGCAAACACCGAAGCATCCAACAACTTCTAGCATTCCAGCTTTTCCCAGCCCACAGGTTGTCGCGCTGTATCTACAGGTCTTTTTTGAAGAATCTCAGCTAGGATCTCGCCCGATTCGACCAGCCGAGGACCAGGACGATTAAAGTACTGATTGCCATCTGTCAGATACACAGCCTGGTTTTTGACAGCTTTAAGCTGTTGCCAGGCTGGATGTCTGGCCATTTTTTTGGTGGCTTGCCTAGTTTGAGCAAGGTCGTAACCGCAGGGCAAGATAACGATGATATCAGGATCGGCGGCAGTTAGCTCCTCCCAGCTCATCCAGTCAGAATGCTTGCCCGCGTGACCAAAACCGTCGAATCCGCCTGCTAGATTGACTAGCTCGGGTACCCAGTTGCCAGCTGCCATTAGCGGATCGGTCCATTCGATGCAGGCTACCGTCGGTATAACCTGATTAGGTAAAATCTCTTTGTGTAAAGTCTCTTTTGCTACTCTATCTACCTTTAGGCTATCAAGTCGTTTTTTTAGCTGTGTAACAATTCGATCAGCAGTGGCTTCAGCGTCTGCGGAGGTATCAAATGCAGCAGCGACCTTGACAATATCTTTCCAGACGTCTTCTAGGCGGTTAGGTTCCAAAGAAATAATTTGAATAGGAGATTTATCTGCGTGCTCATCAGCGTTCACCAGTTCTGTGACAGCTTTTTCCACATCGCCTAGGCTGACAGCGCAAACTTCGCACTGAGCCTGGGTAATGATGTGAGTAGGGCGAAGAGCTGCCAAGGTCTCTGTTTTGACCCGGTAGACACTGAGCGCTGAGGTCAGCAGATCGGTAACGCGCTGATGAATCTCGCCGCTGGTGCCAACCGGATCAAATTTTGGTTCGGTGCAGATAGGAAGGGAACAAACCGCAGGCGGATAGTCACATTCGTGCGATCGCCCCACCAGACAATCCTCGTACCCCAGCGCCGCTACAATTTCTGTCGCGCTAGGAATCAAAGACACAATGCGTAGATCAGTTCGGTCCATATCCATACTCTCTGTATTTTTTGTGATGAAGGTGGGTAGACAGAACGCTGCTCTGTGAACGTCGCTGTTGTAATAGTTTAGTCTGACAGCTTGCTATACTCTGTAAGATCTAGGGATGAAAGTGGCGATCACAAAGGGAGTAACTAGCATGGAATTGGGCGATGGAATCGGTTCGGCAGTGCCGCCGCTAGGCGATCGCTACAATGTCATTAGCGAGCTAGGCAAAGGTGGCTTTGGTCAAACCTATCTAGCAGAGGATCTCCATCGTTTCAAGGAACGCTGCGTGCTAAAGGAGTTCGTTCCCCAGGTCCAAGACAAAGATACGCTCGATAAGGCCAAAGAGCTGTTTGAGCGCGAGGCTAGTATCCTCTACCAGCTTAGCCACAAACAGATTCCCGAATTTCGCCAGCTGCTAAAAGTAGAGACGTCAGATGGCGGACGGCTGTTTCTAGTGCAGGACTACGTCCAAGGGCGTACCTATCAAGACCTGTTACGAGATAGACAGCAAGTAGGCGCGACCTTCAGCGAAACCGAAATCACTCAGCTGCTTTATCAACTGCTGCCTGTTCTCTCCTACATTCACGATCTAGGGCTAATTCATCGCGACATCTCGCCAGACAACCTAATTTTGCGACAGTCCGACGGCTTACCTGTTCTAATCGACTTTGGCAGCGTCAAGGAGATTGCCGTTACCGTTCGCAGCGAACTCTTCATTGACGGCGTTCAAAATCAGATCAATCTAGCACCAACCCGGATTGGTAAGGTCGGCTACGTACCAGAAGAACAGTTCAATTCGGGCAAAGCAGACTCGACTAGCGATCTGTATGGCCTAGCCGTCACCGCACTAGTGCTGCTAACAGGTCAACAGCCACAGGTATTGCACGATACCTATCTAGATACCTGGACAGGCATAGACACACTCAGTCCACATCTCGGTCAAATTCTTAAGAAAATGCTGTCCAATCGGCCAGCCAACCGATTTCCAACAGCGAACGCAGTACTCGCCGCACTCAGCCAGCCAGCGAACAATGCCGTCGGCGACGGGATGGGAGCCAGTCGCGATTCTGTTTATCCACCTGATATCTACCCGGCAGATTCTCTATCATCGGTCCCATCATCAGACCCATCAACAGACAACCTAGTGACAACAGAGCCTATAGACTACACAGGGACTCCAATAGATCCAATGGTTGCAATGGGCAGCATCGGGTCTGACCCTACCCACACCGCCTATGACGCCAGCACCTATGAAGCTTCGCACGGACACGAAACCACTGCCAACGAATCGAGCACGTACATTACATCAGCTCCCACACCGCCTGGGCAAAGCGGAGGCGTTTTTAACTCAGGCTCCAAGGCCCCTTTGATAGCGCTGCTAGCAGTGTTAGGGGTGCTAGGCACCATTATGCTATTCGCCTGGTTGCGCATCGCGCGATCACCCTCCCCTAGCCAGGTCACGGATCCTTCTGAGCTCGTCAGCGCTGACGGATTCTCCTCAGAAGAGACTGCCCGAAAGCAAGAAATTCGCGATCGCCACGAAGCCCTAGGTATCGGTGAAAATACTTTCACTAGAATAGTCGACCAATTGTTCTATCAGGAATATCCCTCGCTGCTCACTAGTGGCCCTGAGGGCGGACGCAAAGCGCTTTCACAAGCGCCAGAAGACGAGCCGCTCAGGATTCGGTGGGACAATATTGCGCTGGATTTGCTAGACCGATTAGAAGGGCAGGTCAGTCGGCAGAGCCTGTCGCTGATGGGAAATTATGGCGAGGGCGATCGTGCCAACTGGCAAGAGCAGATCAACCGCGTAAACGTCGGCTCTAAATCGCTCTACGATCTCACTGATGCTAAGTTCTTCAACCTATTTCCCTCGCAGCGAAACCGAGACTTTGCGAGAGAGCCGATTGGGCAGGTGTATGATGCGATCGCCAACGACATGGTCGACGCCATCACCTCCGGCGAAGTCAGAGAAAACGTCGAATTCGAGCCCGGCGCCTTCCGCCGCGACCTCAACGACAGCCTTACCCCCGGCGCAGGCAGAGTCTACACCCTCGAACTCACTGCCGGGCAGCAGCTTCGTCTTAACCTGGGCGCGCCGACTGGCAGCACTTTACTCTCTCTCTACTTGCCTGTTCCGACTGAAGACGAGCCATTCATCCTAGCCGATTCCGATCAGACGACCTGGACAGGCAGAGTCAATCAAGATGGTTACTACGAAGTCGTTGTCGTCAACCGCTCCGCCGAGACGATCCCCTACCAGCTAGCCCTTGCCGTCGACAACGTCAGGACAACTGAGCCCGTTGCGCCCGAAGATGAAGAGCTGCCACCCGTTGTAGAGGAGGAAAGCAGCGAAGAAGTAGACAGCGACAGTGATGCAGAAGCTGTGGATGAATCGAACGAGACTGACGATCCTGCTCGTGAGGACACCGTAGAGTAGAGCCAGTGAAATAGAAGCAGCGGAATTAGGGTTGGTTTACCTACGCTTCAAAAACGAATATTAAACGATACTAAAGTCCTCAATTCGAGCCCAGAAGTTGGCATCCCGTTGCGTTACTATACTCTCTAACGCGATAGCGGGCAAAACCTGGCCTGTTATCTCTATATCTAAGCTTTTATAGAGCAGTTATTGAGAAATGGTTATGAAACGCCAGTATTGGCCCACTGTTGGAGTTTCAGTAGTGGCCGCTGCCGCTTTGGGATGGGCGCTGATAAGGGACTGCCCAGAAGGGAAGGTTCGTAGTGGTCTGCAGTGCGTAAGTGAGCAGATTGATCCATCTGGATCGGGGATCGCCTCAGATCCCAACGGAATCACCGATCCAGGAGCGGGTGACTCCGTTGGAGAACCTGCTGAGGCTACGCCTGACAGGTTTAGTCGAGGCGAGCGAATTCTCTTGACTGATGAGGGCAATCCAGACAGTGAAGCTGGCGCGGCCGCCATGGCCTCAGGCGAGTATCAGAACGCAATTAGCAGCTTTAGTCGGGCGGTAGACAGCAGCGGGAATGAGCCGGAACCACAGATTTATCTGAACAATGCGATCGCCCGGCGACAAGGCAATCCTTACACTATAGCTGTCGTCGTTCCAGTAGATGGTCGTAGCGATGTCGCTAGGGAGATGCTGCGCGGTGTGGCCGATGCACAAGCGCGCTTCGAGGAGGATAGCTCGCGCGATCGCCTCATAGAAATCGTCATTGCCAATGACGGTAACGATCCCCAGATGGCCGCTAGCATTGCCAGAAAGCTGGCAGAAGACCCTTCTGTGCTGGGCGTAATCGGCCACAACTCTAGCTCTGCGACTGAGCCTGCGCTACCTATCTACGAGCGAGCTGGCCTAGCTGTAATTTCACCCACTAGTACCAGCACCAGCCTTAGCAGTGATACTTTCTTTAGGACGGTACCCTCCGATGCTGGCACTGGCGAGAAGCTCGCGGCCTACGCGACTAATCAACTCAATGCAGATAACGTAGTGGCTTTCTATGCGAGTGGCAGCAGCTACAGCGAGAGTTTGCTACAGGCGTTTACGGACAACTTCTCAGGAGAAGTCACAGCAGAAGTAGATTTAACGGCTGAAGATTTCGACTTTGACAATGAGATCGATAGGATATCGGGCGGCGTAGATGCGATTTTGCTGTTTCCTAATACAAAAATGGTCCCTAGGGCGATCGGGATCGCTAAGGCTAATCGCAAACTGTTGGAGGGAAGATTCGCGCTGCTAGGTGGCGATGCGCTCTATCAAAGCAATACATTGAGAGGCGGCGTCGCGGTCGAGGGGATGGTGCTAGCGGTGCCATGGTTTGCGGATACTGCTTATGCCGATGATGCAGAAGCTAGGTGGGGCGGACAAATCAGCTGGCGGACGGCTAGCAGCTATGACGCTGGGCAAGCTTTTGCCAATGCTTTATCAGGAGATGCTTCTAGGGAATCAGTGCTAAGTGCCATGGGGGAAATCAGGCTGAGCGGCGCAGAGACTTCTGGAAATCCTTTGAGATTTGAGGGGGGCGATCGCGCCGAAGAACCACTCCTCGTCCAAGCCACCAGAGACGGCAACAAACCCCAAGGCTCCCAATTTGGCTTCGAGCTAATAAGCGAATGAAAAGGCTCACTAGCCAATTGTACGTAACACTCCACTAGTTAATAGTGGAATACAGATATCCTGCCCTTATAATCCATCGCAAATTATGATTCATACCCTTAATGAAAACAATGAAGGAGACTTTTTTCATATACCAAGAAACACCGATTCAAGACTAATCCAAAATATAGAGTTAGGTAACTACTGCTGCCTGATTGGACCTCCGCAGTCTGGAAAGACAAGACTGGTTAATATTGGGAGAAAGGAGTTCGAGAGAAGAAGCAACTGTAGATGTGCTTCTATATCTTTAAGAGATCTGACAACAGAATTTGATCCTTTTCGGTGGTACCTACAGTTGGTCTCGACCATCGGTAGTCAGCTTGGCATACGAACCCAAGCTTACTTTACTACTTCTAAGCGTGCGTCATATACAAGGGCTCCACTAACTGCGGGCGATATTTTATACGATTTCTTCGATGAGTTGCTTCTACCCCAGGTGCCGTTATCTCAGATAATCGTATTTATTGAAGACATAGAAAGTATTGATACTTTTATTTCTAATTACCCAGAGAGAGACCTAGGAGGATTCAAACAGAGCTTTTTCAAAGTTATTCGTAGGTTCTACACGGAAGCAAACAGCGAGAAGCTGTCGGAAAGAGGTTTGGCAAACCATATGAGCAGAATTCAACTTGTTCTATCAGGTGCCATTTCTGGAAAGGAGTTACAAGATCTCACTACGACTCAAGGTAGTGGAAACTTGAGGACCAGTTTTGTGAAATTACTGGAGATAGAAAGGTTCAGCTTAAATAGTATTGAAGAAGATGAAGTTCTACTCAGGTCTATAAAAGAGAAAGCAGACATAGGCACGAGAGATTTAAGAGAAGTATTTTCAATAACAAATGGCCATCCAGCGTTGACTATTAAATCTATCTCTATATTGTCAGAGAACTCACATAGGAAGCTAGAGGATATTCTTCCCATAATATATGATGAGTATAGAAAATATGTACTATCGTGTAACGCATACTCAAAACGGACAGGCTCAGCTCATCCTTTGTTAGGTGGAGCGTTGTCCAACGCATCAATCCTGAATGAAAGAAGACCTAACACCCCAGCTTATTCAAAGTCAAGTTCGATAAGTAGCGGTGAGTCTATTAACTCAGGAACTCAGTCGCAATCGCACAGCAACTATCCCCGAAGGTCTAAAGGGACAACTATAGAAGGAGCACCCGCTACTACACGAAATGGCATAAATAAAAAAAGGAACAACAGGATCTGGTTTTTTACCGTTGTTGTCGCCTTTGCTTTTATAACGGTGGCTTTAGCAATAATTCCAAGCCTTATAGCAACTGTCTTCTGGCTCTTTATATCAGAAGGACCTATACCCAGATTTCTTTGGCCAACGCTAATTTCATTAATAATAGCTGATATTGTTCTAGCAATTATTTGTGTGTACCTCAACAACATAATAAGCAATGACGCTTCTCTCGAGAAAACGCAGCAATCATTAGGGAACCTAAAGGGAAAGTCAGGAAGGTTTATAGGAAGAATAGGAGGGTTTTTTGCAGCCGCTTTTTCTCGTAGATTTCGTTCTTTTTGGCTCGTTTTCCTGTTCTTGACAGCTTTGACTGGGGTAGTAGCGATCCCAGGAATAACTAATTCCTTCGGTCCAGCTCTTATCCATCCCGGTCCAGCTAAGGGTAGTTTAGCGAGGGAGGCAAAGCGTTTACTACATGATTTCCAGAGAGGTAGCTCAGATAGAAGTCAAGTTTCTCTTTTGCAGGAAGCATTAATCAATGCGAGTAAAGCTGATAAGTTAAGAAGAAGAGTTGACGGCATCATATATCGAAAGGGGGAAGAGCACTCTGCTTCGCTGCTAGCTTTGCAGTATATATATGATAGAACTAGCGAATCGCAAAACTTCAAAGCTTCTGATACTGAAACCATTGGAATATTTGACATAAGTGAGGGTAATGCCTACGAAGGGAATGATATTGCTGCTGTTGTCGGCTCAAATAGCGGCGAAGTCGTGATTCTAAAAAGGGATGGAACACTGATACCTTCTTTTGATGCAGACCAAGGGAAAATAACTGACATAAAAGTCACAAATGACGGCAGATTTGTGATTACAGCAGGAGTAGGAAGTGTAAAGATTTGGAATACAGAAGCTACTGATATAGAAGGTTCGGGGGAAAAGATTGACTGGGTAGAATCAGGAGAGCAACGACCGACTATCAGTGCTATACAACTACTAGAAGATGAAGGGTTGTTAGTAGGTCTCTCAAATGAAGGCAATCTAAAGGCATGGAGTATAGATTTGACTAGTCCACAAACGCTAGGCGGTGTCAGACCTGTATTTGGACAAGATGGCATCAGCATACAGGTACATAACGATTCTCAATTTATTCCTGGTGGTCGTATGCGGTCTAGTGAAGAGTGTGTGGCAGTATCTGCACGCGTACGCAACAACGCCTCAGATAAGCTCAAAACACTTTCTATCGACGCGATAGCAGATGGTACTGTAATAAAGGAACAAAAAGGTATCTTCTCTTTATCCGAGAGCTTTCCCGAAGAATTTTATCCTGCGGCAGTAGATATTTCCAGAGATAGCCGCTTTCTCGTAGTCGCGGGTGGATTAGGAGATCCGTCAGATGGAGACCCAATTGAGAAGATAGAGATTATTCCTCTCTCGACTCAGGAAGAGTCGGGTTTCTGCAAGCCGTTATCTCAGCCTCTACAAAATGTAGTATGGCCAGAGCTTAATAACATGTCTTCGATTGTTGATGTTCGACTAAGCCGGAATGGAAGACGACTATTTGTAATGTATGGAGACGGGAGCTTTCTAGTCTACGCCCTATTTAGGGAGTCTGAAGGAAATCAAAAGCCAAACTTCCTAGATGACTTAGCTCCGCACATACTGTTTGAAGGAAGACCTCGCCTCAATGTAGAAAACTATAGTTCTCGTATTGTTCCGTCTGCAGACTCTGACTTTCAGTTTTTGACTTCTATAGGCGCAGACGAATTGAAGGTCTGGGATATCAGCTTTATCAAAGAAGACGACTATCTGTATGAGTACGAAGCTCTCTCAGATGAAGTTACTGGTCTTGTCGCAGAGCAATCGGGTATCAGAAACACAGAAAGAAGAGGTATAACGCCTAGAATAGAGGAACTATCAATCGAAAACTTTATTCCAGCCAGAGGCGAACTGAGCTCCAATTATCATATTGCGCTACAACTCAGCAACCGTAAACTAATTATCTTGAATTCACAGTTCAGCGCACCTGTAGTTCCCGAAGCTTATAAGAATAGAGATGCCAAGAGAATGGCATCTGGCATGTCCTCCGACACATTTTACTTCGCTACCGTGAGCGAAGATGCCAATAACAAAGTTAACGTAGAAATCTACAGCAGTAGACTGTCTGCACTGCATGAAACTAAAGGCGACTATAATGTAGCAACCATACCTTCTTCAACTAATACTGTCACGTCCATAGCATTCAGCCCAAGAAAAAGGTATATGGCTTTCTCTAATTCAAAGAACATAAGGTTAGTTCGAAACTTCACAAGCTTCGACAACAGCAGAAATCCCGAGGTCATAGATCTATCGAGTAGGATTGATAAAATAGAAAGCTTGAGCTTTAGTTACATAGAAGATAACCTAGCTTTCTTATCAAATAAAAATCTAGTCGTCTGCAACGTAGCCGAGCCATATGGAGCTTTCTGTATTGATGAGGAGGGTAGGCAACAAACTCCATCACCTGTATCTGGAACAGCATACAAAGACGTCAAATTCTACCCTCTTGATGACAATGGAGATTTTTCCTTTAGAAGTAGAAACTATCTTTTCGCTATGACTGCAGATGGAAGAAAGATAGATATATGGAGAATAGATAACGATCAGAAAGTCAAAAAAATTAATAGTATAACAATAGAGAAGTTAAAGGAAGAATGGAACATGCTCGACTCAATAGCAGATGAGTGGACGAGCTGGAGCTTTGACGAAAAGGGAAGTCGTCTCACTATGGGTGCTAAAGACCAGGTGATGGTTTTCAGTTTGGAAGAAGGTGTGGATAATCGAACTAATCTAGAGAAACGATTAATCGCCCTGTATCGGTCCAAATCAGATGATCTATGGGGGAATATTCAAGAGATAAGTTTTGGCCAGCGTGATGCAAGCGGTCCTGGATATATATTTGCTATGGGTGAAGGGGATAGTGTTCCAGGCAATCAGAGATTCATCAAAGTTTATTCAGGAGGGGATTTTAGTAAGCTAAAGAACTGGTCCTGTAGTTGGTTGAAAAAACATCACACTCATAGTCAGTCATCGCTAAATTCTGAAATGTCGAAGCTTAGTTCAGAAGCAGCAAATATCTGTGGGCACGCCATACCCGATGACGACTTTTAGTGTTAGAATCTCTTTCGGGTTCCTCAGAGATTTCCTTTTTTATCTCCAGTTGATCGTATGTCCTAGTTCAGGTAGACACTCTGCCTAAGAAGATTGGACAATATAGCATTGCTGACCCAGCGGAATTGGGTTCTGCTGCATCTTTGCGGTGGTTGATTTGGCTAGACCTTCTATGAAGTCGTCTAGATTGTGAGTTCTGCTGCCGTCTGTGTTAGTGGCGCTGTCGGTGGAATCGGAGCTCCAGTCTGCCCAGGTGTTGAGGAGTGCCTCACTACTGTCGTTGGCGGGTTGGGCGGTGGCGTCTAGGGTGAAGAAGTAGATGCCGGGTGGGTTGAATTGAGCTGGCGATAGGGCTAGATCGTACGAGAAGCGGTCTGGGCCGAGCTGCTGGTTGTCTACTGTTAGGGCTTGGTCTATGGAGGGGTTCTCTCTAGAGGAGAATTCTTGCTTTATCGCGTCGAATGACTGGTGGGTGCGGTCGAAGTCAATTCCTAGAGAGTCTGGATAGAAGATATTTTCTATTGGCTGAATGGCCAGCTCGAAGGGGACTTGGACTGAGTCTCCGTTTCTTTCTATTATTAGTGGCTGAACAGCATTGTCTGTTAGATTTATTCTCGTTTGCTTGTACGACATTCTGTAGTTTGGAATGTCTAGGTTAGAAGCGGGATCTAATGACGCGAAGTCGGCGCGTTCTTTTCGCTCGAAGACAGGGATGCTTCTGTAAAGGCGCTCTGGTGAGAAGAGGACGGCTTCTACGCCTGCTTGAAAGTCTAGTCTGTCTAGGCGCTGTTGCAGGTCGTTCATGTAGAAGGAGACTTCGTCGACTCTGCCAATTAGAAGAATGTAGAAGGGATGTGACGGGGTGCTGGTGAGGTTGTATTGAAACGAGCTAGTGCCACGTCTTGCTTCTGTGTAGACGGTGCCGTTGAATTCACTACGAATGCCAATAATGCCGACTGCGCCCTGTTCGATGCTGTCTAGCTTGCCTTGGATTTGCCCGACTATCTTGTTAACGTATTGTTCTCCTTGGTAAAGATCGGTAACGATGATAGAGGGTTGTTCTGCCGAGGCAGATTCGATGGCGGCTTCTATCTGAGTGACGGCGAGAGCCGGAAAGCTGCTACCGTTGTAAAATCCGGGTTCTGAGGCTTGCAGGTGTTGGCTGCCGCTGAGTGCCTGGGCGAGTTCGCCAGTGCTGTTGTTTTTGCCTAGTCGTAGGTAGTTGACCGTGGGTTGGCTGCTAAGTTCTCCGGTCAAGGTGGCAGGGGTGGTCTGCGCTAGCATGTTGAAAACGGCGTCTAGCGTTCGGATGTAGCGGCTATCGAGCGTGCTAACGTAGCCAGCCATTGAGGGTGTGCCGTCTATGTAGGTGTTGACGGTGAGATTGGGGAGGGGATCGGAGCTGATGTCTATGCGATCGCAACTCAAATCGCTAATCGGTCTAGCCGTACAAGAAATCAGCAGTGCCAATGTCAAAACTGCCGTAAAGCGCCACCTTTTACGAATACCCATACAAGAACAAGACAAGAATAAGAATGTAGTGAATAAAGCTTTGACAAGTTGATCTAACATAGCGTAGATCAACCTTATTCTATATAGAACCGTGATCTATGGTGGTACACCTTTACATTCATCGGTTTTAGTTTATTTTCCTGATTTTCTTAAGCGTGAATCCCTGAGCCTGTCTGATAGTGTATCTGGTGATAGTCGCTGCCTCTACGCTTTGATTCGCTGCTGACTTCTTATTGCCACTGCCCCGCTTTTTATGAAACCCCTCGAACTGATTCGTATAATTGCTATTACTGTTTTTGGAATTATCTTAGTCCTGCTAGTACAGCCGTGGCTGTATAGGAGCGAGATTATCTCGCTGGATGTTTTCGACGTAGAGCAGTGGATCGTAACTGACTATACGCCTAGCAGCTACTGGGTTTTGGCAGCGGCGATCGCCGCTACCGTCATCTGGTATTTTTCTGCGGCAAATGCCAAGCCGCTAACAGCCAAGGATACTTCTAGCTGGCGGCTGTTGTGGTGGCTGTTTTTGCTGATCCCGATTGCCAGTATTGGTATTGCTCTGTACCAACAAACCGAGCCTTCTAGCCGAGTGGCGCTAGCTGGTCTATATGTATTGGATGTATTGGTGCTCTACTGGCTACCGACTGCTAGCAGTTCGCCTGCTCATACCAAGTACCTGCCGCCGCTGTCTATGCCGATCAGGCGTCTCGTAGAGCCTGGTTCCTAGCTTCGGCTTTACGTAGCTTGTTATTGCTACTTCGTACGTTTGAATTTATACAATCTATCACTTTCTTCACAGTCGGAAATTATTCATGTCTCTCTATGCAATCGGGATTGGTGGCACTGGCGCCAAATGTCTAGAAGCGCTCACTCAGATGGCCGCCGTGGGTCTGCTAAATTCAGACGGTCCGTCGCTAGAACAAACTATCTATACGCTGTTTGTCGATGCAGACGAGACAAACGGCAGCCTAGAGCGGGCTAGATCGAGCATGAGTCTGTATCAGAAGTGCCATGAACTGTTTGAGGGCGATCGCGCCAGTCAGCCCTGGATGCAGGCAAGACTAAATAACCTGGATCTGTGGTCACCGCTCGGTCAGGCGGCTACTGTCAAAAAGCTAAGCTCTCTATTTAGCTATGACAGTCTTCAGCAGGTTTCACCCGACCTAGGCAGCCTGGTCGATGTCTTGTTCACACCAGAAGAGCTGGAGGCCAATCTAGAAGTTGGCTTTCGCGGTCGTCCGGCGATTGGCTCGGCGGTGATGAGCCAGATTGAGCTAGACAACCGCAATGGAGACGTCTGGCAGCAGCTAATCGAAAAAATTCGGATCGATATTGGCAACAAAGGACGCTTTCCGAAGGTATTTCTATTTGGGTCTATTTTTGGCGGAACGGGCGCTTCGGGCATTCCGACTATCGGTAGAGTCCTGCACCAGCGGCTCGAGGCAGAGAATATGCGCGATCGCGTCTCTATCGGCTCTGCTTTCATGTTGCCCTACTTCAGCTTTACCCCGGCTTCTGGCCTAGCCAAAGACGAAGTCTTCGCCCGCTCAGATCAGTTCCTTTTGAACACAGAAGCGGCGCTTCGCTACTACGTAACCCAAGGAAAACCGTTTGATACCGTCTATGTTCTAGGCGATCACAACACCACAGAAGTCGAGTTCAGCCTAGGCAAGACCAGTCAAAAAAACGCACCGCACTTTATCGAAATGTACGCGGCACTGGGCGCTAGTCATTTTTTGCAAACTGAGGGCAAGCCCAATACAGGCACTCAGGTTGCTGTCGCCAGTCGCCAAAGTCGAAACCGACTAAGCTGGAGCGATCTGCCAACTGGCGGCACGGCGAAAAAGCTGCTAGGTACATCTACTCGCTTTGCCTACGTCTGGCTATCGAACATCGCGCCCGAGCTAAATCAGGCAAAGAGTACGGGCATTAATCGGTTTATATCAGGCGCGCCCTGGTTCAATAAGTTCTTTAAGCCACCTACCTCAGCACTAGGACGAATGTTTGGCGGAGGCGGCGATGAGCTGCCTGACTTTAACGATTCGAAGCAGCAAGAGGCGCTCTCCACGATTACTGAATGGTGTCTGGACTATCTGCGCTGGCTAAATGAAATTCACCAGTGCGGCGATGAATTGATTGGTCTATTCAATCCGGTCTGCCTGACTAGAGCCGATGGGACGCAGGTAGTGCCCGACCAGCTTTCGGAGCTAGTGGTTGGGATTGAGGCGGATCGCAGCAAGCGCGCTAGCGATAGCATTCCACAGCTGAAGACCAGGCTAGACGACCAGGAACTGGCTGCGAAGCACGGTCGGGGGATGGTGGGACTCGCCCGAGCGCTTTACTCGCTCTGTGCTATCTAGTGATGCTATGTAGTGGTGCCACCTAGTAGTGGTGCTATCTGGGAGCCGCGCGTATTCACGCATGTTAGAGGCAAAACACCAAATTTTCTTGTTCATATTTTTTGTGGACGCTATTGTTATCTGTAATTGGATCGGCTGAACGCTATGACAGACGCTAATAATACTGGGAATGGCTCGCTATTGCTGCCTCAGCTCAAGGGCGATCGCGACATTCGCTCTGATGGGGCGGGCGCTTGGGCGCTGCATCCGGATACTGCCTTTCAAAGCGTGGCGACTAGCCTAGAGTACCGGGCACCGGGTGAACTCAACAGCATCAGCTCTGTGCCAACTATCTGGGCACATCCGATGACAATCGAGATGGCGCTGCACAATCCCAACCATCCGATCAAAGACCAGGTAGTCGAGCAGTGGCGCGGCATGCTCGCTGCGATCGCCTTTACCGAAGCCCATAGCTACCCGCTCACGGTTAGGCGAATAAAAATCGGCGAATTCGCCCACAATCCTTTTGATAGAGCGCTCAGGCAGCTAGTCCCTGATGCTGTTAACGCGCTGTATGACTCCCATGAGACCGGGGAAGACCATCCCTGGCGAGATATTTTTGTCTTTTTGTGGAGCAATCGTCCGGTTGGGATGAGTTCGCCCAGCACAATTGTGGTGCCTAGCGCCTCGGGTGAGTGGGGCAGTTTGCGCTGGTATGATTTGGCTTCTAAACGACTGCGATCGCCCCACAAAGTTCTCAAAGAAGAAGACAAAGCCCAGCTATACCTCTGGCTAGACGGCATCTCCAAAGCAGTCAACAACGACAGACTCGGCGGTAACCCTTTTGCGGCTAACAATATCGTTCGCCTGATTAGCGAGTTTCAAAGAGATCTCTGCGCGCAAAGGCCAGATGTCCCCCTCTACTACAGCGAAGCCAAAAATATCTTCGGTCTGCCCATCAACCGGGGTGTGCTCACCGTCTTAGAAAAGCCGATCAAAGCAGCGGACAAAGACTCCAACGTCACCCTCATCTCTAGCGCCGACAAAACCCCAGACAAGCCGCTCATCCTGCTCGATCCAGACATTGCCGCATACTGGGGACGGCAGCCAGAAGATATCTACGTCTATAAGGAAAAGACACTCGCCAAAGTCAGCCCCGACGAAGTAGAGACCTATCGCATGAGCTGGCAAGACGTTAACTGCGTCACCCCAGCCGATCTATTTTTGCCAGAGCTAAAGTTCATAGACAATACCGCTGAGGCTATTCCAGGTGGCCTGATGCCGACCACCGCACAGCCAATCATCTTTGCAGGTGAGTACATCACGCCTTTAATTCCAGTCAATTCGATTTTGCTCGAATACCTCACACCAGAAGAACTGGTTGACAGAATGGCTTTTCGGCAGCTGGATGACAGCGAGCCTCGGCTAGAAGTCTCGCTAGATCTACCGCTCTCAGGCATGAACAATGGTTCGCCACCAGAGAACTATCGCCTGACCAAAACCTACCCGCTAAAGCAGGAGAATGCGCTAGCAACCGTCCCCGTCCTAGAGCTATGGCCAAACTTTAGAGCACCCGAGTGGAAATCTTACTATGCACTATTTTTCGATCTATCGGCTGGTAATCTGACTTTTCGAGTCGGCTTTCCTGGTAATCCAGAGACCGAAACGTTCACAGATGACCAAGACGGCAGCTACAGCCTGACTAGGCTTACAGAATTTCCCTCCGCCATCGAATGTCTAGACGAGTCTAACCAGCTGATCGGAGTCATATTGCCAACACAGCCGCCTAAAATTACGCCTAAGGCCAAGTGGAAAGTAGGCGTAGATTTTGGGACCTCTTTTACAAATATATACACCGGTACCCCTAGCAAGATAGAGCCTCTAACCTTTGATGACGAGTTGCTTTTCAAGGTTACAGAGTCTCCTTTGGACACTAGATTTCCGACCCTTTATAATTACTTTGTCCCAGACAGATTTCTTCCCGCAGAAAAGCCCCTGCCTCTTTCTAGCGTGCTGACGACTAGAGGTAGCAACCGACGCGGTGAGAAGAATGGACGGGCTATCCTTGATGGTCGAATTTATAATCCCAGCACGATTCTCTTCAATCCGCAAGAGAATTGGATGCATACCGATCTAAAGTGGGAGAATTTTAGTGAAAATGGCCTATTCCTGAAGCATCTACTGCTGCATATCTCTGCTAACGCAGTGAAACAGGGGGTTAAGACCATTGAGTGGCTGCTGTCTTATCCATCTGTATTCTCTCCAAATCAGCGGAGGCTGTACGAGCGCAGATGGCTAGATCTAATGAAAGAAGCGACTCCGCTCACAGGGCTTACCTACGTCTGTTCTGCTGGCCGAGAGTCTACCAACTTTCGTACAGAGAGTGTAGCATTAGCACAGTTCTTTGCCGATGAAGAAGGTGAGGATCTAGTCTATTCAACCTGTATTGACATGGGCGGTGGTACTTCTGATATTTCTATATGGCAGGACAACGAGTTACTTCATCAATGCTCTATTAAGTTTGCGGGTAGAGACTTACTCTCTGACTTCTTGTCACAAAATCCATCTTTTATCACCAAGTACTTCGGCAGTGCGGAAGATTGGAGGAGTCTGCGTGGCGGTGATTTTCATGCCAAGTTTGATGTGTTATTGCGCTGGTCTAGTGAAGACTGGCTAGAGACTGAGCGTCCGACACTCACCGAAGTAGAAGATGTACAAGGGTTGGTTCGGCTGATGGCGCTAGGGATTGGTGGTCTGTACTACTATGTTGGACTATTGATTAGAACATTACGCGCTGACGAGACTTATACTCAAGACATCACCACGCCTGTGTATTTAGGAGGCAATGGTTCTAGGCTGCTGCACTGGTTAGATGTGACTGGGAAATTTACGAGCGATTCAGAGGTCAGTTTGCTACTCAGTCGCCTGCTGAGTAGAGGTGCTGGTATGGAAGATACCGACCAAGAAACGATCCTAAGCTCTAGGCCAAAAGACGAAGTTGCCTGTGGACTGGTTCTAGACGATACAAAACTAAAAGGATTTAGCTATCGCTCGAAGGGGTCTCCGCCGATTCCGGCAGAGGCATACACTATGAATGGCGTGTCCTACAGCTGGGACCAACCGATGGTAATTGACAACAGTATCAACAACATTAGCGAATTCAAGATTCACAACTTAGATAATCTAAACAACTATCTCTATGAATTTCACCGGGCGCTAAGAGATCTGCAAATTGAGGGCGTTAAACCCATACCTGGCTACAGCTTAAGTAACGACTTTAGTGACAACACTCAGCTGTGGCAAAAGACAGATCGATCGCTTGCGAGCCTTCTACAAGAAGGCAAGTTCACAGGTGCTGCCAACGAAATCCAAATCCAACCTCCCTTTATCCTTGGACTAAAAGCATTACTCCAATATCAGGGGAAAGATTGGGCAAAAATGTATCGACGTTAGTGAATTTATAGCTCGTATTGGTCGAGATTTAGCCAGATTTCAGCTGAGTAGTAAGGTGAATGGACGATGCATAGAGGAAACCTAAAACTCATTAAATGTTTGATTTGCGATAGTGAAAACTACCTTTCGCCTACTGATAAGATGGTTAGCTGTAGCAATTGCGGCGCGCCCGTATACGATCATACTCGTCCTGCAAATGCTCATGATTTCAACCTTTACCGGGCGCACTTGGCCAGTTGGGGCAAAAGCTATAGAGCGACAACACAGACTAAGAGTAGAATAGAGAAACAGATAAAAGTAGATGGAGAAGAACGGCTTCAGGCATCTCAGCTGGGTCAAAAGGTAGTCGAATTGCAGGACAAGCTAAATCAGCAAAATCAAGTAGCTGCCAAAATGGCAATTGAATCAGATCAACAAAGTCAACAGATCATCACACTGCAAGCTGATCTAGATAGGCGAAATCAGGCAACAGCTAAATTAGAAGCTGATTTGAATGAGCGAAGTGGACAGATTGCCGCGCTGAAAGCCGAGCTAGATGATCAGATCCAGAAGACAACTAAGCTGCAAGTCGATTTAGAAACGACAAAAACAAAGTGTGAATCTTGGGAAAAGACGTATGCCGACTTCCGCTTGACAGCTGCAGGGTTCACTAAAACGCTACAAACAGTATACGAGAACCAGGTTAAATCGATAGTCGCTCAGCTGTCTCACCTAATAGAGGATGGTTCTACAGATAGTGGTCATTCCAAAGGGGCTGAGCAGAACCATCAGTCAAACGACAGTCTGCTTCAATCAAAACATCAGCAACCAAAGAATCAGCAGCCGAGTAGTTCGCTGCCGCCACAAGATAAGGTGACTCAGCCCGTCGCTGAAAAAGAAAGCGAGCACCCCTCAAACCCTTCTGCTTTAGAACATGCAAGCGCCAGTCATACGTCAGCAGCGCAGCCTATAGTGCCAGCATGGCTAGAGTATTACAACAATTTGGATTCTCCACAGGCAGCTCGCGATTTCAAGAACCGGACCGGCGCTGAATCGCTAATTGTTTCACAAAGCAGCCTTGAACATCAGCGAGTGGCGCTAGGTGATCCGTCCCCAGTACTTCTGAAAGGGTCTGGTAGCTATTGGCGTATATACGACGACACCACGCAAAAGCATTTTCTTTTGATGAACAGAGAAACTTTCAGATTCAATGATACTAACTATGAATCGATCACTGCTTGCTATGATTTCAACGATCTTATCAAGAGTAATATCAAGCTATTCAAAGCAAATGATTACAAGCTAAACACCTATCGTATTATGCAGCCCGCACAGGTCATTCCTAGTGAAAGCGGAGAGGAATGGCAGCTGAGCCTACGGGGACGATTGTGTTTCAAGAAAAAAGTACCGGCTTAGCTTTGCTGATCTGCCCTGCCGCTATGGGGCACTTTCTATGAATACAGGCAGTAGAACAAATTCTCTATCTTGGTTAGTGGCGCTGGCAGTTCCTGTGTGTCTGATAGTTTTGAGTGGGTGCGATCACCTCCTGCCTTCTAGTGATCAATCAAATGCTCAATCAGATGCATCGATCGCCCAAACCACACTTGAGCCGCCTAATAAAGGACAAAAAGCCCCAAGCCGATCGGCGATTGCAGCTGATATCGCCGATATTAAACAGCTGCATGCCAACTACAAAGCAAGTATGCAGACCCATATCATCACTCCGCTAAACGATATCGCAGGGAAAGCGGCCAATGGCCGGACAGGCAATTTTTTGAAGCAACAAACTGAGCTAGACGTGCCCAGCGTTCGAGATGATTTGCTACTGCTCAAAGGTGCGATCGATCGACTAACGGAGAAGCTAGATCTGATAGAAGCAGACAATAAGAAAGTGACAAAAACAAAGCAGACCCTAGCTACTGCCAATGCGTCTATCAGTCAGGTCAATAGGGTCGTGATTGCGCCTTTGTTACCCAGACAAATTCCATCTGAAGAAATATTTAGAGCGGATAATAATGCTAACTCCACCTATAGAGAAGAGACACTCAGCCTGTCTGCTATCCGCGACCAGCTAGACTCTATCGAAGGCAATCTTCAGTCTATGAAAACTCAGGTAGAAGTATCGGCTTCTACAGTAGCCAGTCCTGAAGTCACTAGCTCTGAGACAGCTAGCTCTGAAGTAGCCAGTTCTGAGATAGCCAGTTCTGAAGTAGCCAACTCTGAGATAGCCAGTACCAGAAATCCGTCTCAGCCAAACGCAACTGAAACAGTCGCTTCAGCAGTCAGCAGTTTGGATACAGATAATCTCGAAGAGGCGCTGTTAGAGGTCGAGGCGGCGATCGCGCAGATCCGGGCAGTGACTGTGGACGAATGGAGTGATTTCACGACAGTCTTTATCAGCTCAGCTAGAGACCAGGAGCGAATCTACAACCTGAGCGCGAGTGAACAGGAAAAGGCTATCGAAGATCTTCAAATCGGCCTGCCTGACGTTTTCCCTCGCTCGTCGCTAGGAACATACGATGCCGAGACGTTTCAAGCGATTGAAAGATTCGTTGACGAACAAAATAAAAGTCTAGAAACTAGCATTCTTGATCTGAGCTCAGATGGACTGCCGATAGACTGGTTGATCGGGTTGCTGCTGCTGCTTGTGGCTTTTTCTGGTCTGGTGATAGCAGTTTTAGCTGTGATTCTTGCTTATAGAAAGAAGTCAACGGCTGCCGAGATCGCTAGTGCGAATGCCCTAAGGCTGGACTATGACAAGCTGTTGCTTCAAACTACCGCCCTGCAAAATGAGCATGAGAAGCTGCTGCGTAGTAGTCTTACTGCTTCTGATAGTACAGCAGGCTCCGCAAAAGAGAATGATGCGTCCGAGCTTGATCGCCCTGTAAAAGTAGCCAGCAAGCCGTTGTTTATCTCTAAGTCAGACATTATCAAAATCTATAACACTGATTGTGAAAAACTTACTCGGATAGCGACAGCTGTAGAATCTTCTGGTGATAGCTTTGTCAGGCGCTATTCCAATCAGGCTAGTCCTCTACTGGTGGAAGCCAGGAAAAATGGGAAATATTGGGTGATTCGGAGTCAGGGCACGGTTAAGATTGAAGGTGATCGCAGCTATCTACTCTTACGCAAAGACACGCCTCTGGCCAAAGTCAACAATCTAAACGCGGAGGCAATAGAAGCCTTCTTCATGCTCGAAAACAAGCAGGATATGCGCAACGAATTTGAGCTGATAGAGCCAGCGATAGTCGAAAAGATTGAGCAAAAGGGAATAGAACAGTGGGAACTAAAAGAACGCGGAAGGATTCGGTTTAAAGAGAATCTAGAAGCAGAGGGATAACAGTCCAATTTACTCGAATAATGTCTCTAAACTTAACTCTAGCAATAGCCATCATGGAAAGCGAGCAATGAAACTAATAAGGTCAAAATCTTTACTGATAGCTCTAGCCGCTAGCCTTTGCATTGTCGGGACCGTCGGCTGTGGCGGCCCTGAGGTGATAGAACCTGCTCCTTCAACAGAGGTAGATCCGGCAGCAGAGTCTGCTCCAACTGTAGGCGGAGCTGTAGAGCAGCAAGTGCCCATTGATAAGGAAAAGCTGCAAGCTGAGCTGGGTGAAGAAAGTATTGGTGCAGAAATTGGTGCGATCGCCTCGACACATAAAGCTTATGCAGACAGCATTCAGAACAATTTACTAGCTCCACTAAACGCTATTGCTAATGAACCAGAATCAAACAGAACAATTCAGTTTATAGAAGATACAGAGCTCAACATAGCTCAAGTGCAGTCTGATGTATTCGCGTTGAGTAATTCCGTGGGCGCAGCTATCAGCGCAGTTAATGTGGCTACTGCTATAGGCGACGAGGCAGAAAGCAGTGATGTTACTCAACTGTCTGTATTAGGTCAAAATCTTGAAAACCTGCGTACAGATATACAACGAGTAAATGATGTAATACTGAGTCCGCTGACTTCGCTCCCATCAGCTAGCCCAGAAGGTCCAGCTAAGGTAGAGGACATTTTTGTCAGTTTCGCTATTGCCGAGGTTAACACAGTACCCATCAGTGAGCGAGAGGAAGCCATTAGGCAGCTACAAACCGCATTATCTGATTCTTTGGAAGGTGTTACTCTCGACGCGAATGGGATCTACGAAAACAACACCTCAAACGCTATCCGTAGCTTTATAGAAACCCAGAACGAGCTGATTGCGGAGCAAGTTGAGAGCATTGTCTCAGCAGTGCCTAGCTCATCAAACACCGATTCTAGTTCTTCATCTACAAGTTGGCTGGCACTGACGGCCTTACTTTTTGGCATTCTCAATACATTGGGCATTGCGTGGATATTCTTTTTATTACAGAGAAGACGCAAGTGGCAAGAACAGCTTGCAAGAACACTGTCTTCTGATAGTACACGGGGGCAATTCACTGCCTCAAACGATACGCAAATAGCAACTGCTCTTCGACGGCTAGAGCAGCAGGTTGCGAGAAACGAAGAGAATCAAAATAGACTATTTAACAATGTGCAGAATATTCATAAAGCGGTGACAGATATCGCTTCGTCGACTTCTACAGCTTCTCAGCCGGTGAGTTCGTATTCTGATTATTCATCTAATTATTCAGACATTCCAAACTACGAGAAGGCCCAAGAGCCTCAGGCATCTCGATCGACCGCTAAAAAACGAGCAAAGCAGAGCCACCAGGACATCAGCAATCTTCCTAGAATAGCGACTGTCGAAATGACTAGAGACAGCCAAGAAAAAATATGGGTAGGCAAAAACGTAGCGGCTGTATTCTCCGTATCTAGTCGAGGAGACTATTGGATTGTCTCTCCAGACAATCAACGGTTCTACATCATTCTCAAAGACAAAGCCTTACTCAACGCGAACAACCTGAAAACGCTGAAGATACTTTACGACTTTGTTGACCAGTCCAAACTCTCATCCTTGCAACGCCGATACGACAAGCCAGCAGAAGTTAAACCACTAGGCGGCGATGAATGGGAGCTAGTCCGTTCTGGAAAATTGACCTTCTACTAGATAGAGATGTTTTAATTTTCGAGTACTGTTCTGCAAATCAGCAGTTAGAGATGGTACCCCTCAGGGTACTTCCGGTGCGGCTGGGCTTGGCGTAATTTATAAATAGCTGGGAACAAACCCAATTGCTTACTTACGGCTATCTACCACCCGTGGAGAAATGAATATCTTTATTAGTCACCAGGCCAAGAGACTAGTCTATTTTCTCAGTCTGACTGGATTGCTGTGGGGAGAGCGTATGCTGCCTGCTCTAGCGCAGTCTAACCATACGGAGATTAGAGAAATTCAGCGGGATAGACGTGGGAACATTACAAAGATTAGTGAGGTTGATCGAGATAGACTTGAGAATGTTTTGCGCCATCGCAGCGAGTGGGAAGTAGCTCATCCAGATGATGAGTTAGCTAGCGGCAACTGGTTAGCAACTGGCTCTGATTCGATGGCTTGGATTTGGTATGGCGACATTGGTGTGATCTACAGACAGTATGCCGATACAATGTCGCAATTTGTTCCTGGCACCCGCTGTGGTTTCCGCGTGAGATCAGGCAGTAACCTTTTCTTGGATCGAGGACGGGTGCCAGGCTGCTCTCAGATTGCCGGAAACGTACAGGTGAACCTTGCGGAAAGTAGTAATGAGCCTGTTGAGCTGACACAGTCAGGCGCTTATGGCTATGTAGTGCATAGGAATCCATCGGTAGGTAGTACAGTGATTGCTGCGATCGCCAGCGAAAATCAACAGTCGCTCCTGGTCTCTAGCCTAGATCAAAACTTCGTAGGTTCTGATGGAAAGAGCATTGGCGATTCGATCCAACTACAGCCAGGTGAATTCGCCCTTGTTTTGGACAATGGCGTTTTAACCAAAGGTGAATTTAGTCTTAGCAACTTCTATGCTAACAACCCTCTAGCTCTCGGGCTCGGGGATAGTTCCGAAGACCAAGAATACATTGAAGAGCTAGAGTCCCTGGAGGACAAAGATCTATTCGAAGAGATTCGAACAGTCGCATTGTCGGCAACGAGAGAACAATCTAGACCTGGAGCCTTTGAACTAAGAGGCTTTAGGAGTATCCATTTACCAGAACTATTCCCTTCTTCGCCAGGCTGCTCACTCCCTATTGATCTTGACGGTGGAGAGGGAGCAGCAGAGATCGGATGCTTAAATTAAATATCTCTTGTTGTAAATACAGATTTATAGAACAGAAAAATAAGAAGGCTATAGAAATGAGGATTGGATGGTTACTCTACGTCAACTTTTCACTTTTTTTGATGTTAATCTTATTGAGCCCAGAAGCTTACGCCGATATAGAAACGCTAAAGGAAACTAACCTAGAGACACCCACCAGATCTATAAGCGAGCAGATTGCGCAAGAAGGTAGACCTGAAAACAACCTTAGTGTAGAGGAACTAGATAACGCTGAGTTCGAAGATATCGATGAAGATACTTCAGAGGTGGTACCGCCTGCCCTACCAGAAGATCTGGAAATTGATGAAACTGGTGGAAGCTTTTCGTTAGGAATTATCCGTCCTGTACCTACCGTTTCATTCAAGGGGAGAGTCTCCGTCATACAAAACAGAGTACAAGATGACGATTCTTTCGTTTCTCAAGACGATATCAACAGCGCAGCGATTGTTAATAGTGCGGCGCTGAGAATTTCTCCAGAACTGGGCCGCAGTAATCGTTTAGAAGGAGGGATTCAGCTCAATCATATTATCTCGGGTGATGAGCTTTCAAACTACAACGCTTTTGCTGCGGACCTAGGTATCCGTCGCGAACTCGGCCAAAATTCATCCGTGACGCTGGGATGGAAATATCAACAGATAAACAGCGATGCGGAAAAATTTTCAGACCAACAAGCTAGAATCAGACTCAACCGAATCGATCCGCTAAATGAAAGATTGTTCTTAAGCTCAAACTATCAAGCTGACGTCAGTTTTGCCGAAATATCAGCGCAGAACCGTTGGTCGAATACGGCATCGGCCAATCTAGCGTACAGTATCAGTCCTGCGCTTTTAGGACAGCTAGGCTACCGCCTGCAGTATACAAATTACTTCGAAAGCGATTCTGCGATCAATCATCAGATAGGAGCTCAGATGACATACTACCTTGATGAACAGCTGTCTATTACCGGCTCAGCGGCCTACCAGTTTGGCGAATACATTGATCGATTCACGTCTTCTCCCTCTTCAGAAGATATCAGCAACATTTCTTTCGGACTGCATATAGGATTTGATATTCCTATTGCTTACTAGGCAGCGCCGGACAGATCGCTTCACTGTTTTCTTGAAAGTCGCTGACGTTAATCAAGCGGTCGTCTAGCCACTGGCATCCTAGTTTTAACAGTTGGTCACGATTTAAATTCCAGCGGATTAATCGAGTGTCTATAACATCACCACGATAGAGCTCATGAGCAGAGATTAAAGAATTACCATCCTCTGTAAAATACATTCCTCTATAACCCATTTTCTCTGTTACGGATAGTGTTGCAATATCGCTGCCTTTAATACTCCATATCTTAATTTCCCCCTTTGTATTGTTTTGCTCATTAGTGATGTTGCTAAAAGAGGCTAAAACTTGACTACCAGGATAGAACGCAACATCTGAAACCCGATTGCTGTGGCCGGAGAATGTTCTGATGTTGGTTCCTCTATGGTTCCAAATCTTGACTGTTTGGTCTTCGCTCGCAGAGGCTAGTCGCTGCGAATTGGGACTGAATTGAATGCTAGTAATCTTACCGCGATGTCCTTCTAATTGCTGAACTTGTGAGCGACCCAATGACCATAGAGTGATGCTTTCCGCCTGCTCAGAGGAAGTGGGAAATGCTAAGCGTTTTCCATCAGGGCTGAAGCTCAGCGTCTTCTTTGACTGAACATGTCCTCTCATTGATTTTAGTAGTTCTCCTTTCAAAGTCCATAGCTGGACTTGGTCATCCTGGGTCGCGATCGCTAACCTTGTACCATCTGGGCTAAACTTCATAGCGGTGATGTACGGCTGTGCGTGACTATCTGTTCTGGCTAGGATTGCGATTTGTCGATAACGTTCGATATCCCAAAGCTCTACGCTGGTAGTGCCCTGTATGCAACGCTCACGCAGCACAGCTAGTATCTTTTTATCTGAAGTCAGGGCTATATCTGCGAAAAATTCATCAGTATCTGCCTTTAAAAAATCGAGAATTTGGGAGTGCTGGTTAGATATCTGCGTATTTGATTCTTCTAGATTCCAGTCCTCTAAATTCCATAGTTTCCCGCTGCCGTCAGGCCCTAGTAAGACAACGCTTTGAGTAGCAGTCTGGAGAAATGCTTGTTCACTCAGTCTTGGCTGAATCGCAACAGCAGCATCTTTCACTTCGAAGGCAATATCCCAAATCTTCAGCACGGCATCTTGGCTCACAGTCGCAATCTCCTTGCCGTTAGGGTTGAAGCTTACGCTGGTAATACCTGCTTCGTGTCCTTTTAGTACTTCGAGCTTTTTTAGCTGAAATAGAGACTGCGTAGGTTGTGGTTGAGCAGGCAGAGCGGATGGAGGATTAGCAAAGAGCAGTTCATCGGGGAGCGTTGCATCGGTCAAAAACCCTGGGGGTAGTGGACCTGGCGGTATCTCGTCTGGCAGTGGTTCTTCTAGTAGCGCTCTGTTGGGACATTGGTCAGGAGAGAGTGCTTCATTTGAGATTAGTTCAGTCGACGCTGAAAGGTCTGGTAGCTGCCACAGAATCGCGGCCTGGTCTTGCCCGACGGATAACAGGGTGCGATCACGCGGACTGAAGCGCAAGTCATTGACTGTACCGCTATAGCCCAAATCATTTTCTAGCTGGTTATGAGCATTTTGCTGTTCGCCTAGTAGTCCTCCGTTGAGATTCCAGAACCTAATGCTACCGTCTTCGCTGGCAGTAGCTAGCAGCGGCTCATTAGGGCTAAAGCGAACGCTTTTGATTGATTGTTCATGAGCCTCAACTGCTGTCAAATTATCTGCTGTCGCCCCAAACCGCCATAGATAAAGCGTCTTCTCTCCGCCCGCCGCAATCGTAGCACCATCAGGACTAAAGTCAAGACGGCTAAATTCATGAGCCATAATTGCTGGACTTTGGTTAAGCAGTGTTCCATCTAATTGCCATAGCTGAATCTGTCCTTTCCCATTTTCCGGGTTCACGCTAAGGGTCGCAATCGTCTCTCCATCTGGGCTAATGCGCACGTCGGAGACTGATCCCTCTGTTTCCCACTGTGCTTTAGCAACGCCAGCGGTAGCCCAAATGGTGACAATTGCATCGCTTGCCGTAGCGAGGAACTGACAATCTGGACCAAAATCAACGCTACTAACGGCGGCGGCATGCAGTAGGTCTGGTAGCATCTGTCCAGTGCGCGGTCGCAATTTAACAATGCCGTCCTCACCAGCAGAAGCAATTAGTAGTTCTTCTTTTCCTTGCGCCTGCTGACAGGCAGGGCTAAAAGCAACGTCGTTAATCCGACCAGCATGCTCTTCTAGGCTAACTTTTTCTCTAATTTTAGTCAGGATTTGATGCAGCGTTACGGCGGTCTCTAGCTGATCGCTCGCCCATATAGACGGATGAATAATTGATTGAATTGTAGAGTGGACCGGGCCTAGCAAGTTTTGACTGACGTTTTCTAAATACTGAGTGGCTTTTACTGACTTATAGAGCGCTGACAATGAGTCATTGCTGTTCAACAAGCTAGCCGCAGCTCTAGTATTAGACTGAATTCTATCTACCCTAACCCACTCAGAAGAGATAATGCTGCCAAATAGCAAAGAGAGCATCAGCGTAAAGCTAAAACTAACTCGGATGCTGCCATTCACTTTCTTCTTTCTCACGCTGCGTCTAATAAACTCGGTTTCGTTTTTATTTAGCCAGCTATCAGAAGAACTTAATAACGCAGACAATACGTTCAATCGCGGATTGGTATGCCACAGCAGTCCGCTTTTTCGTCCTTCTTGGTGGGTCCATGCTGTGGCTACAGGCGTCAGCAGTTGCTGTAGAGTCAGTGACTCGAGATGCTCAGACTGCCACCGTTGTAGTCTGACCCAGCCTCGCACTAGTGCGTCATGAGCGGGCTCCACATAGGCATTGCCGACTGCGTCTTGTCCGATCACTAACAGCCGGGCTTCAACGAACTGATGAATGACCTTTTTTGCTTTTTCATTTTCAGCTTTGGGATAGTCTAGTTCACTTAAAGAGACTCGCCTTCTAGCTGATTCTCCGCCGCTGGTTGTCACCATTCGCAGCATAATATTGCGAATAGTTGTGCTATAGCCTTCGTTCTGTTGTACTAGCTGTTCGTATTCTCTATCGGCGCGCTGGGTCAAGGAGCCAATCACGCCGCCCAGCGCTTTGTAGTCTGATCGGGTGAGCGATCGCGTATCTCCTAAACGCTCTAGATACTTGATATAGAGCTCACTGAGCGTAAACGATAGTAGCGGTAGCGCTCCTGGCATCTGAACCACTTCATTAATCAAGTCGTCTACTAGCGACGACGGCTCGAAATACAGCACACGCGATTGAGCTGGACGTTCTATCACCGCTCTCAAGTCGTCTTGAGTCATGGGCGGAACAATGAATCGACTATCTAGCCAGCTTAGTTTCAGCGCCGTTGACATGAGCTGAGGTTCAAAGTCTGAACGCAGAGTAATCACTATCTTGAGCTGCGGTGGCGGATTGATTAACGCTATTTCTAAGAGCCGGAGAAACTGCTGTCTCTCTTGAACGTCTTGGCAAGCCGTGATTAATTCTTCAAATTGATCAATCACTAACAGCAAGTTTGTGTTGGGATGTAGCCTTACCCAAACGCCTATTACGGCAGCTAGCTGAGCCGATGACTGACTGAGGGCATTTCTCATCTGAGCAGATGATAAGTTGCCCCTTCCCGTTTGAACGCTTTCTGCTGTGTCTTCTAGAGAGATATCTCCTGGCGTAACGTTTTCTGCTGAGACAGTGCTGGCTAACAACAGACAAGCTCTAGCTAGTGCGCTTATAGGATTATCCCCTGGACGAATCACTGGAAGGATCTTCCACTGTTGCTCTAAAGACGAGCGCAAGTTAGGAAGCAGACCTGCTTTGACTAAACTCGATTTTCCAGAACCTGAAGGACCCAACACTATGCTAAGAGGATGAGCCAGGAGAAAATTTCTGAGCTGTTCAATCAATTCTTCTCGCCCAAAAAATAGAGGAGCCTGTGCTTCCTCGAAAGATTCTAGCCCTCTGTAAGGATTGTTTTCTCGCTTCAGATCAGGGGCGGGCGGTAAATTTAGTACGTGACCCGGCACTAAGAATATATATTCTCCTTTATCGTGTTTTTTCAAGGGCCACAGTCCTGGGGTCTGTCGTTTGCTGGCTGTTTGAGCAGCGAATTCCACATGGTTTCGCAGGTACAGATACAGCTCTGTTGCTGTAATCACACCGTCTCCAGATGAATTGTCTCTAGAGATAATATCTGCTTCACCGCTAATAGCCGCTAGTAAAGCGGCAGAGAAAGGGGAATGTTGACCACTGGTGCTAATGCCACGATCGTTGACTAAGGTATCTAAAGCTGTTTGATCGTAGCCAGCAGAGGTGAGTACTTGCCAAGCGGGGTCTCTGATGAAGCGATCGAATCGTTCTTGATAGATAATGTCAGGCGCGATCGCAATATCCCGCAGGCTAGACCACCGAAAAGCACCCGAAAAACAGCAGTCAAGCACCATCAACAGATGACGGCAGGTAAGTGCGCTTAGGCCATCGTGTAGTACCTGCATAGATAAATAGCTATCTCGGTTGCTGCGATCGGTATCTTGCAAGGCCAGATAGCCAGCAGGTCCGTTATCTCCATCTACGGCTATTCCATGACCTGCGAAGTAAAATAGCACTCGATCGTATTCCGTGACTTCTGCTGGCAGCTCACTTTCTATTAGACAGGTCAATTGCTTTAGCGTAGCAGCTTGGTCAATCAAGAGTTTCACCTCGTAACCGTGCTCTGTTTTCAGAAGCTGCGCTAGCGCCTGGGCATCGTTCACTGCTGTTTGCAGAGGTGGGATACTCTTTGAATATTGATTGATCCCAATAACAATTGCCAAGCTACGGGAGAACAAATAAGGTGACACTGTATTTAAGAAGTATAAGAATTAGTTGCCTCAAAGATAAATCCCATAATTGAGATTTACAAGAGACTACTTAGTTCTTTACGTTGAAGTTCTTTACAGCCGAGAACGGCACGTAGCCAAAAAAATCTTGCTTCGATAGTGAATTATCGCAGCGATTTTGTCAGTAAATGGATTTATAGCCTATGGGAATGACACAACTCAGACCACTGACTCAAACAGCAGTTAGCGTTTTGCGGTCTTGACTGAGGCCACGGCTTACTGTTCCTCGTTCAAATGCGGTTTCTAACGTTGACTCTACAGTGGACTGTAGCTGCTCTTCGGGTAAGACGGCGGCTCGCCAACAGACGGATTTGATGCAGGCTCCGGTCAGTTTGGCGCCAGTGAGGTCTGCTCCTGTGAGGTCCGCGCCAGTGAGGTTTGCACCGCGCAGATCGCTGTAGCAGAGTTTGGCTCCGCGTAGGTCTGCGCCTGCTAGGCAGGCATTTTTTAGACTAGCTAGGCGGAGATCGGCTCTGTGAAGGTTTGCACCACTGAAGTTGGCATCGTCGGCGAGGCAGCGGACCATCATTACCTGATGTAGATTTGCCCAGAGCAGACTAGCTTTGCCAAGCTGGGTGCGCCATAGGGTCGCTCCAGTGAGGTCGACGCCGTCCAACTGGCTACTGGTCAAATTGGCACTGGTTAGATCCGCGCAACGTAGATTGGCGTTAGCAAGCTGAAATGAGACTAGCTGATGATCTTTTAAGTCGATTCGCTCGAAGTTGCGATCGCCCGCCAAATACCGCTTCGCCAAACACCTTTCTGACAGTGCGATCGCACCCAACTGACAAGTATCCATTCAATCCGCCACGCCTAAGCCCAACATCCGCATGGCGCAATCGCTATGAGACACCGAAGCAAAGGATTTGTAAAGTTACGTTAACGATATCAATGTAACAAAATGTAACTTTAGTTGCAATTCTCAGAATCGTAGGGAACTTGCTCAATAGACTGGGCGCTGAGCGGCGCAGACTGTAGACCAGGCTTCGTGGTCTAGCCTAGCGTCTAGGCGTCCAGCAACCTCCCCTCTTTGCCCAACCAGGCGCGCTCTGTTGAGTGAGTTGGGCTTGGTGTACATGGTGAGTTCGTCCAGGGTAGTGGCAGCGCAGACCCAGTCTTTTTGGTTAATAGCGTTAGTCAATCGCGTTTCTAGCTTAGTTATTTCCCACTGGCGAGCGGTAACGCGGGCGTGCTCTATGTAGTAAGCCATGTTGTCAGCGGCGGCGGCGGCGTAGGAGTTGCCTGGGCGTAGTGATAAGGCACGGCGAAAGTTGATTAGGGCCGTGTTGAAATCGCCTTGGCGTGAGGCGGCGTAGCCTACGTTCATTAGCTGATCGAAAGTTGTCGGGGAGGCGATCGCCCCTCCACTCATACCACCTAGCACCACGCCTGCTGTCAAAGCACTAGTTGCTAAAGCCCAGCCCCAACGACGAACCATACTTCTCGATGCCTTTGATAGCTGAGATAGAGAAAAGCTCGACGACGAAGGCGATAGCATAGTGATAGGTTATTGGTATAAGACAGGTGCAAGACCGAGATGCATGAAAGGCATAGCTGCCTAGAATAGAAGCATAGGCAATTTCGCTAGCAGACACCTGGGTGAAATCGACCAACCTTTATCATTGCAATATTAAAACGCTGACCAAAACGCCACCAATATCAGTAAACCTACGTGCATTCGCCTTATCTAAAGTGAAAGAAATAGCTATGCAAATATGGGTAGACGCAGATGCCTGTCCAAACGCGATTAAAGAGATTCTCTTTCGAGCGGCGAAAAGAACAAACTGTGCGCTGACGCTAGTTGCCAATCAGCCTGTGCAGGTGCCTGCTTATGTCGAGATGCTAGTAGTGCCTTCAGGGTTTGATGGCGCTGATAACAAGATTGTGGAATTACTATCAGCAGGTGATTTGGTGATTACCGCAGATATCCCGCTCGCCGCCAAAGTGTTGGAGAAAGAAGGCTATGTGTTTAATCCGAGAGGGGATGAATACACTTCTCGGAATATTGGCGATCGCTTATCTGTGCGCAATCTTTTAGAATCTTTTCGAGGTGGCGCGGAGCCAGTTGGTGGCGGACCGCCGCCGTTGAATAACAGAGACAAGGCAAACTTTGCTAATCGGCTAGATCGGTTTTTGGCAAAGCATCATTCGTAAGTAGAATTATAGCTAGACCCGATGTTGTTACCCGTGAGCGATCACACTTATGACTGCCGCCATCGAAAGCACCATCCGTCCTACTCCTATAGAGCCGCTACCCAAACCTGTTAGCTTTGAGCAGTTCATAGATTGGTATCCTGAAGAGTCTGAATATCGTTACGAGTTGCGCCGTGGGGTCATCTTCCGAGTGCCAAAGCCAAAAGGAAAACACTCTGAGATCGCTGGAAAGATCGCCAAGCGGCTAAACTACGCAATTGATGCAGCCGTATTACCCTATCTAATTCCGCGAGAATGCGTTCTGAAAGTTGGTGACGATACGGGCTATGAACCGGATGTAATCGTCCTAGATGAATCAGCGCTTGCAGCAGAGCTCCTTTGGGAGAAGGCATCTACTGTTGCAAGCGGAGCGCCTGTTAAACTAGCTGTTGAAGTGGTCTCTACCAACTGGCAAGACGATTACGAGCTAAAGCTAGCTGCTTACGAGTCTATGCAGATTCCCGAGTATTGGATTGTTGATTATGCTGGTTTTGGCGACGTGCGTCATATTGGTAGACCAAAGCGCCCGATGCTGACCGTGTGTACCTTGATAGATGGCGAATATGAAGTTGCCCGTCTGCGCGATCAAGACTCAATTGTGTCGGCAGCTTTTCCTGGGCTTTCACTGATAGCAGGGCAGTTTTTGTTGCAATAGCCTCAGCAGATGCCTTCATCCTACCGCGCTACAGAATAAATCATATCAAAATAAATTGATGAGACAATAGAAGCGCTGGTAAGCCAAAGGTCAATCTCAACTATGAAAGTTGGTAGTAAATACTATCCTCTGTTTGAATACTTGCGGACTCATGCTGTCACGTCAGTCTCTTTGACCTTTGCTGAGATTGAAGCCATTTTGCAATCCCCCTTGCCAAAATCCTCACGACAAAGAGCCTGGTGGAGTAACCGTGATAGCGCTAGCGCGCTACAGGCAGGAGCTTGGATTCAGGCTGGCTACCAGGTTGAATCTATAGACTTTGAACAAGAAAGGGTGACTTTTCTGCCGTTTCAGGCCAGCTACCACATCCAGCGGAAAGATGGTGCAATCCTGTGGAACCGCTCGGCGATTCGGGCGCTGCGAAGGCATCTAGGATTGACCCAGGCTAAGTTTGCACGAGAGATGGGGGTGAGAAGACAGACGGTCAGCGAATGGGAAAACGGAGTGTACGAGCCCGATCGCTCGACGGCTAAGCATTTGGAATTGCTGGCAGAGCAGAAGAAGTTTGGCAGCTAGCTGGATGATTAGTGCCTTAGTTAGATGGGTCTTGCCACCACTTTAGAAGTATGACAGCAAGCTGTAACCCTCCTACAATTTTGAACAGGCAACCTTGAGCAGGCTATCTGGCAGAAGTTCAATGCTAGCTGTACAAAATGAGGGATGATCGGTGAAATTTGGCAGTTTGGTTGGGCTAGTTGCTCTGTTGTTGGGCCTTTACTTGCTCTGGTTGATTCGCTTTGTCGTACTGCTAGGATTTATGGCAATTACGCTGGCGACTGTACTCAACCGAGTGGTGCGATCGCTCGTCGGAAAAAGCATCAAAAGAAGCTTTGCCGTTTTGCTGACCCTGGTTGCACTTGCCTTTATCATCACCGGTATCGTGGCAGTAGTCGCGCCCCCTTTTGTTGACCAAGTCAACCGTTGGCTAGACCAAGCGCCTCTGGAGATAGCCCAAATTAGCCGCTGGCTAAATTGGGTAGATGAACGCATTCCGGCTGAACTGTCCGAACAGCTTCAAAGACTCGATACTTTCATTCGAGACATTCCTTTAGTCGCTAGAAGTATATTCAACAATGCCTTTCTCTTCTTTAAGAGTGCGGTGGCTATCTTACTGAATGTGCTGCTGGTGCTGGTAATCACCATTATGCTGCTGGTAAACCCAAAACCCTATCGTCGTTCGTTCATCTCACTGTTTCCGCAGTTCTATCGCCACAGAATTGTTGAAATCCTAGACCACTGTGAGCATTCTTTGGTGGGATGGGGTGTCGGTATCTTGTTCAATATAGTGGTGATTACAGTTCTGAGCTTTTCTGGTCTAGCTATTATCGGCGTGCCGCTACCGATTGGTAATGCTTTTTTGGCGGGATTGCTAACGTTTATTCCAAATATAGGGCCTGTTCTCAGTGTGATTCCGCCAGCTATTTTGGGTTTGCTAGACGCGCCTTGGAAAGGGGTAGCGGTGATTGGCCTCTATATTTTGATCCAACAGGTTGAGAGTAATCTCCTGACGCCAATGGTGATGAAAAGGCAGGTCTCTTTGCTGCCTGCGATCGCCCTGACCTCTCAACTAGTCTGCGGCGTTCTATTCGGCTTTCTAGGACTATTTCTAGCACTGCCGCTGACGGTCATTGTTCAAGTTTGGCTAGAAGAACTCGTCGTCAAAGACATCATGAATAACTGGAAGCGGAAAACACCGCCTGGCCGAAGAATTGTATCTGCTCAGAAACCTATGATTGCAAACGAGTAATTGCGATAATTAGTGTAGTGCCCCCCAAATTTAGGACAGCGGCTAGAGAGAGTAATCTAGAGTCCATATGGGGCAGGCATCATGGCAAACAAGCAAAGAAATTACAGCAGCGAATTTAAGGCCAAAGTGGTACTGGAGGTGATCAGTGGCAAAC
>JBCCOH010000046.1:0-35736 GCA_039111275.1 Cyanobacteria bacterium P01_D01_bin.1
CCGAAGGGCGCAAACACTTGGACTATCCTTGCTTCGTTAGCAGCCACTGCACAGCAGCGCGGCGATTCGTTCATTGAACAAGTCGCTCACGCTATGGTGCTCAATGATAGAGCTGCTTAGGATTACGCTAAACACGTACCTAGCATTGCTATGCCCCTAAGCAATTTATAGATACGCGATCAGAATCTGAATAGAGTCATCGATCCATTGACCACTCATCGAGTCGCGTAAGCCGAGAACGGTTCCCTGATAAATCGAATGTACAGATGTTTGAAGGTAGACCGGAACACTCTAGGCGCACCAAAATCAATCGGCATCATTTTCTCTGGCAGCTTCCAGTCATCGATCTTTAGATCTTTAGGCCGCTCGATCAGGAAATCTATCTCCGAGAGCTTTGGACATAGGCCCAGCCTGGTCGATTCTACGATGGTAGGCAGCTTTTTCGGATCGACACCCAGCACCTCGACCATCGCTCTATCTAACGCGAACACATCGTCAGAAGCACCCAGGACGCCTAGATCTCTAGGTTCACCACCGCTAGGGCCGTTACCTTCGTGCCCGATGATGCCGTCAATAATAGTTAGCTGTGGTGCGATCGCTTTCGCAGTTTCGACCAGCATCGTACCAAACCGCTGACGGTCTTTTCCGGCTTCCATATGCCACCAGGCTTTCATCTTTCCAGGCACACAGCCGAATAAGTTTTTCACCCCGAGTGTGACCGTTAGCTGAACGTGAGATTTCACCTTTGGCAGGTTGATTACCACATCTGCTTCCATCGCTTCTTTAGATAGCAGAAAGTTGCCAAAGTCCTGATTCTCGACGGCGTAGCGCTTGCCATGCATTTCCACGACAGGCAGATCAATTTTGTTTGCCCATTCCAGTAGGCCATTGGCCTCGGCGACCCCTCTGGCACTGCCAAAGGCTGGACTATCGCCGATGAATGGTTTCCCGCCAACCGCCTGCACCATCTTGGCAACGCAGTACACTATCTCTGGGCGAGTGGTGCATTCTTTGGTCGGGCGCGATCCGGTGAGCATGTTGGGCTTTAGCAAGACGCGATCACCCGGTTTCACATAGTGCGCCATGCCACCCATCGGCGCTAGCAGTGCTTCCAAACGTTCAGATAGAGCTTCAACTTCGTAACTCTGCGCAGAGAGCAGACTGACTGATGGCATAGTTGCTTTTCCTCTTTGGCGACTGGGGTTTTTGAACTGGGTTCGGGCGGTCGTGTTCGAGCGGTTGTGTCAAATCAACTGCCACAATTTTCACACATATCTCAATGCTAACCTTTTGGGCAAAGACAAGCGGCACCTGGATCAACGTAGCACTGGTACTTTTAGGAACAGGTAGTGGATTGCTCCTACGCAACCAGCTATCCCAAAAGATGCGAGTCGTCATCACTCAGGCCATGGGGCTGACGACTATCTTCATCGGCATCTCCATGGCCCAAGACCTGTCAGAAGCTCAAGTAGGTAGTATCGCAGGTGTTATTTTGGCCTTGATATCGTTAGCGATTGGCGGGTTGCTAGGTGAATGGTGGCAACTAGAAGAAAAACTAACAGCGCTGGGCAACTGGCTAAAAGCCCGGTTCAAAGGTGGCAGTCGCTTCACCGAAGGCTTCGTTGCCTCTAGTTTGCTATTTTGCATCGGTCCAATGTCAATTCTAGGCAGCTTAAACAACGGCCTACTAGGAGACAGCACTATCCTAGTCGTCAAAAGCACAATGGACGGACTGGTCTCCATCGCACTCACAGGCACCTATGGCATCGGCGTCGGCTTCTCGATCTTACCAATTGTCGTCTATCAAGGCGGGCTCTCACTTCTCGCAAGTAGTCTAGGGCAGTTCATTCCCGATCCAGCCACATCGCCGAGCATTTTGCTAGTCACTGGCGTCGGCGGCATCATGCTGTTGGGTCTCGGACTCAACCTGCTGGAAGTCGGAAAAGTTCACGTTGCGTCCTTTCTCCCAGCCTTAGCCATTGGCCCATTAATTAGCTGGCTGCTTATGCGCATTGTATGAATTACTCACTCTTCAGAGAATTGCTGATCGATATCCATACTGTCGTGCAAAATTCTGACAATCTCGACATAGTTGTCCACAGTGCGATAAAAGATCAAATGACGTTTCTGGTGATAGCTTCGATATCCCAAACGCACAGAAGATCTATCCACTGTCCCAATTCGGTTAGGTTGATCTGCAATCCTTTTTATAGCTTCTCGCAAGCCATCTGTATACTTAGCAGCTTGTTGATCACCCCAAGTGTTGTAGCTGTAAGTGTAGATGCTAAGCAAATCTGCATCAGCCTGTTCGGTGAGGCGAATACTGTACATCTAGCTTAGTGTTTGTTCGGTGACAGCTTTGTGCGCTGCTGCAATAATCTCATCAAAGCTACGCTTACTGAACTTGCCTTGCTCTGCCTGTTCTGCTCCTACAGCCACGGCTTCTTTGAGAGCGGCTAGTTTGAGTGCTTTCACCTCCGCTTCTAAAGCATGCACCTGCTGTTTATAGGTTTCATACGCTTCTGCATCTTCGACAACAATGACTGCCTTTCCATTCACAGTCAGGACCAGGGGCGCCTTAGTCTCCTGAAGCTGTTCAATATACTTCTTTGTATTGTGTCTAAAGTCCGTTAACGACTGAATATTTTGTAAGGAAAGCATTTTGATACTTAATAACGTCCTAATTAAATAATTATACAGCCCTGTTTACGACTAAGAAGCCGACACTCATCGAGTATCGGCTTCTTACACCTTATTGGTGGCGGGGCATGGATTTGAACCATGGACCTTCGGGTTATGAGCCCGACGAGCTACCAGACTGCTCTACCCCGCGATAGGAGAAGTGCCCTTTTGAAGCGCTTAACAAGTATAGCGGGTTACTTCATGATTGTGCCGCTTTCTTTCAAAAGTATTTGGAGAAATGGCTGAAACCGCCTAACCACAAGCTTTAGAGCAATATCAAATCATGGACATTTCGCCGACGACTTCGATGCGGGTGTATTTTCCTGGCAGCATGAACTTGTCGGAGAGCGTTTCTGAAACATCGGGAGTAATCCAGCCAAACTGCTTGAGCAGATAGACAGCGGTGGCATACTTGGCGCGTTTGGAGCCGTCTACAGATTTGATGGCAATGCCCATGCCTTCGCCGACTCGGCCAATGCACTGGACGCCTTCCGCGCCTGCTTTGCTGACCAGATCGCCTTCGGTTAGCTGCATTAGCTGAGTGTCAAAGCCGTCTGGGCCTGAAATCATTTCTGGATAGTTGGTCATAGCGCGGACGATGCGCTCCATCTCTAAGCTGTCGCCGGAGGTGAGTTTGGCGAAGAGGGTAGCCATCTGGCTAAGCTGCATCAGATACGTGGGGACGCCGCAGCTGTCGTGGGCACTGATGAATTCGTCGGCGGGCATGCCGAGGAGTTCGGCAATGCGGGAGGCGACTAGCTTTTGGACAGGGTGCGATCGCTGCATATACCCATCCAAAGCCCACCCTTTTTGCTTGCACACTGCCAGCATCCCAGCATGCTTACCGGAGCAGTTGTGAGCTAGCGGCGTATTTTTTCCAGGCGGGACAGGACATTGCAAAGCGGCTGGATCGACATCACTGCGCCAAAGAATATTAAAAGCCTGACGGGTTTGCTCGATGCTGCCGTGGTGCGAGCTACAGATAATCGCCAGGTCTTTGTCAGTGAGCTGGAAGTGGTCTAGAGTGCCAGTCCCGGTGACAGACATCGCCTGAAAGGGCTTAAGCGACGAGCGGATAAACGTGCCTAGCTCTGGATCGCCTGCGCTCGCTAGAACGCGCCCGCGAGCATCGCAAGCGACAGCGTGAACTTGATGAGTGGATTCGACAATGCCTTCTCTCAAAAGCTGGACTTTTAGCAAGGAGGAGGCATGGCGATTCGTCCTATTCATAGGCGCTGTATTCCGTAAGAGGACATTCCGTAGGGGCGTATTCCGTAGAGGCCATACTAGATGAGAGGCCGAACTAGATAAACTGCCAGGTCACTAGACTAAAGGCCAGAATGCCACAAATAACGGCAAAAGTCTTTTGTAAGCGCAGCAAGATCGGTTTGACCTGATAGTCGGCAATTAGGCGATCACGATCAGAAACCTCCTTCGGCTTTTCCCACATCTGACCGTCATACCAGCCGGACTCCTCGTAAAAGACCGACTGCTGAGAGAGGCGATCGCACACATGATTCCAGCCGATATACAGCTGCACCAGCGTCAGTACAGGCAATATCAGCGCTCCTAAAGACGCGCTAATAGCAAATCTAATCGGCAGCTTTGTCGGTCCAAAGCTGACTGCCGACATCGGTCCGACCACTAGCCAGCTCACTAGCCAAAGAATGACAATCGGCAGTAGATACCCGCGCAGTGCCTTAGCTCCCCAGCTATAGAACCAGGACTGGCTCATGCTTTCGTATTCCTTGATCGGGATTTGATCGACAGGAACTGGGCACCGAGCGCCAATAGAACTCTTTTTGATATCGCCGTTCATCGAATTTAGAGGGGATCCTTGGTAGGAGGATACTTTGAAAGAGCCTTAATTTTAAGCGTTTTTGCGTGAGCGAGCAGAATCTAACGACCAGTCGAGTGATTGAGCGCTGAGGTTGGCTGAAATTCAATCCGCTCGGCATGACCCCAAAAGGCTTCTAGATCGTAGTACTCACGATCGTTTGGCATAAAGATATGAACAATGACTTCACCGTAGTCCTTGAGCACCCAGCGGCCTTCACTCATGCCTTCGGTGCGCAGCGGCTGGCGATCGAAGTGATCTTCGACAGCGCTTTCTATCGAGTTTGCGATCGCCCGTACCTGTACATTAGAAAAGCCAGTGACAATCACAAAATAATCAGCCAGGTAGGAAATATCGCCCGTTTGCAAAATCGTGATGTTTCCGGCTTTACGATCGTCAGCGGCTTCTGCGATCGCCAGCGCTAGTGCTTTAGCTTCTTCATCGACAGGCGTTTTGAATTCGCTATCAACGTTAGGCAGCACTTCCGCTTCGGGCGTAGTATCGATTAGCGACGCTGATTCAGGCGCGTTGCTGATTGTCTTTTCGGCCATGACTTTTAGGGAATCACTCAAAAGTTCTATCCTTCCTTGCAAGAATTAGTTTCTTCCCTCTATCTTACTGAAAACCTCATCTATCTATATCAGGTGCCTTAGCTTTAGTTACATTGCGGCCACTTTTGTAAAGCAGAACAGGCAAGAAATGTCATAAAGCAAGTCGTAGATCTAGCAACAGATGAGGCATAATCCACACTATATCGATCCCGCTCTGGGTTAAGTTGACAAGGGCGAGCGAGCGTTCAAAGGTGAAAGTTCAAGGACAAGTTAGTTAGAGAGGGATGCTGCTTTGATTTTGGGTCTTTTTATTGGGTTAGTTATAGGCTTTCTGGCAACGGCTATCGTCTATTGGCTATTGACGCAGCGACTCAATCGGCTGCTAGACGCCCTGCAAAATGCTCAAAGGCAGCTACAGCAGCAGGAAAGTGAACACGAAGTCCGACTGCGAACCGCAACCGATCAGCTACAGCTAGATTACGAACAGCAGCTAGCTGACAAAATCGAGCATTACCAAGACGAGCAGATTCTACAGTCGGAGCTACAGGCGCTAGAGTTTGAAACGCGCCTGAACGTGATCGAAACAGCCTACGACCGCGAGCTAGAAATGCAGCGCTGAGGAAGACTCCAAACTCGGACAGTTGCTTGGGCGGTATTCCGCCCGAAAGTAGCTATCGATACGGAAGACAATGCACTATAAAATATTTGAGACGATACCCCGCAGCAGGAAGACCGTATGACCCGCGCAATTATGGAAACAGACAAAGGGACCATCAACCTTGAGCTGTTCGATCAGGATGCACCTAACACCGTGGCTAACTTCACCAAGCTAGCGAAAGACGGTTTCTATGACGATCTCAACTTTCACCGTGTCATTCCCAACTTCATGATCCAGGGCGGATGCCCGAATGGAACAGGCACAGGTGGCCCTGGTTACAAGATCAACTGCGAAATCAATTCTAACAAGCACGAAGCCGGTAGCCTGTCGATGGCCCACGCTGGCAAAAACACAGGCGGCAGTCAGTTCTTCATTTGCCACGAACCGCAGAGTCACCTGGATGGAATTCATACCGTCTTTGGCAAAACCGAAGATATGGACGTCGTCAATGCGATCAAGAAAGGTGACAAGATCAAGTCTGTCACGATTGAAGAATAGGTTCTAAGGGTTCACACTTGCTGAGAAGCCCCAGTTCTCAGACGAGTTAGCGAAATCGAGTTAGTCAAATACTTTCTGGTCCGCCTGAAGATGTTGCATGAATGCATCTTCAGGCGGATTCAGTTTAAAATAGTCAGCTCAAACAGATTTCTCATCCCGATTGATGGTCCTTACACCAACAAAAGCGACAGCAAAGGCTCAGCCTCAAGCTGAGCCGAACAGTTTTTATCATTCACCCGTTGGCAAGAAGATACTGACGGGCGTGACAGGGCTGGGCTTGATCACCTTTGTAATCGGTCATCTATTGGGTAATCTGACGCTGTTTTTTAGTCCAACGGCTTACAACCGATTAGCTCGATTCATTGATGGGTTGGGACCGCTACTTTACCTGGTAGAGTTCGGCTTGTTAGCGATGGTGAGCGTGCATGCTGCGATTGGTATCAGCATCTATCTGGGCAAGCGACGGGCTAGGCTGGTGCAGTATGCGGAGTACGAAAGTGCAGGAGAGCCCAGTCGCCAGACGATAGCCTCTCGAACAATGCTCTTTTCTGGTTTGTTGCTAGCTTCCTTTTTGATTTGGCACTTGGCAACGTTCAAGTTTGGGCCAGTGTACAGACTGCCAAGGTCAACCGATCGGGACTTGGCTCGGCTAGTGTTTGAGACATTTAGACAGCCGGGTTACACGGCAGGTTATGTCGTGATTTTGAGTCTGTTGGGATTGCATTTGCGTCACGGTCTCTGGAGTGCGCTTCAGTCTCTTGGCGTGGCGACGAAGCCGAGTGTAGTTATGGTAAGTAGCGTTTTTGGGAGTGCGATCGCCCTAGGATTCATCGGTCTACCGCTCGCCATCTACTTTGGAGCGCTGTGATGCTGTTAGATGCTCGCATTCCAGAGGGTCCACTATCAGAGAAATGGAACCGCTTCAAAGATCGCTCTGCGCTAGTGAATCCGACCAACAAGGCCAAGCACACTATCCTAGTGGTTGGCACAGGACTAGCAGGCGCATCCGCAGCGGCAACGCTTGCCGAGCAAGGCTATCAGGTCAAAAGCTTTTGCATTCAAGATTCACCCCGCCGCGCCCATAGCATCGCAGCCCAAGGTGGCATCAACGCAGCGAAAAACTACCCCAACGATGGCGACAGCATTTGGCGACTGTTCTACGACACAATCAAGGGCGGCGACTATCGTTCGCGCGAGGCAAACGTCTACCGACTAGCGCAGATTAGCAATCAAATCATCGATCAGTGCGTGGCTCAAGGCGTGCCGTTTGCCAGGGAATACAGCGGATTGTTAGCCAATCGTTCCTTCGGCGGGGCGCAGGTTTCTAGGACATTCTACGCGCGTGGACAAACCGGACAGCAGCTATTGCTCGGAGCCTATGGCGCGATGATGCGACAGGTAGCAGCCGGGAAGATATCGCTGTTCCCTCGACGTGAGCTGTTGGACCTAGCTGTCGTCGATGGGCAGGCGCGTGGAATCGTAGTGCGCAATCTGCTCACAGGAGAGTTTGAGCGGTATGCCGGAGATGCGGTTGTGCTGGCGACAGGCGGATACAGCAATGTGTACTACCTATCGACGAATGGTAAGAACTCGAATGTGACAGCGGCTTGGCGATCGCACAAAAGAGGCGCACTATTTGCCAATCCTTGCTTTACGCAGATTCATCCGACCTGCATTCCAGTGGCAAGCGAGTTTCAGTCGAAGCTGACGCTGATGAGTGAAAGTCTGCGCAATGATGGTCGGGTGTGGGTGCCAAAGCGGGCAGGAGATGAGCGACTAGCCAAAGATATTCCAGAGAGCGATCGCGACTACTACCTAGAAACGCGCTATCCCACCTTTGGCAATTTGGTCCCTCGTGACGTGGCGTCACGCAATGCCAAACAGGTAATTGACGAAGGGCGCGGGGTAGGTGCGACGGGGTTGGCTGTGTATTTGGACTTTCGCGATGCGATCGCCTCAAAAGGAAAAGACGCGATCGCCTCCCGCTACGGCAACCTATTCGACATGTACCAGCGGATCACGGGCGAAGATCCCTATGATGTCCCTATGCGAATCTACCCGGCTGTGCACTACACGATGGGTGGGCTGTGGGTGGACTATCACCTGATGACCACCATTCCCGGACTGTTCGCCCTGGGCGAAGCAAACTTTTCTGACCACGGCGCGAATCGCCTAGGCGCAAGTGCGCTGATGCAGGGTCTATCCGACGGCTACTTCATCATTCCATACACGCTTAGTGACTACATTGCCACTAATTCCATCGGGCCAGTTGAGACTTCTCACGATGCGTTTGCAGAAGCAGAAGCGTCGGCACGGGCACGGACGCTGAAGCTGTTGAGCATTAAGGGTGATAAGACGGTGCTGACGTTTCATCGGGAGCTGGGTCAGCTGCTGTGGAATGGGGTGGGAATGAGTCGGAGCCGTGAGGGGTTGCAAGAGACGATTGAGGGAGTGCGATCGCTCCGCAGTGAATTCTGGCAAAACCTGCGCGTTCCCGGCGAAGCCAACACCTTGAACAAAAACCTCGAATTCGCCGGAAGAGTCGCAGACTTCATCGAGCTAGGCGAGCTAATGGCCCACGATGCCCTAGCCAGAGAAGAATCCTGCGGCAGTCACTTTCGCACTGAGTATCAGACTGCCGAAGGTGAAGCCCAAAGAAGAGACACTCAGTACGCTACTGTTGCCGCGTGGCAATATCGAGACGACGAGCGACTACCCGAATTAATCAACGAAAACCTGACGTTTGAAAATGTCCGCCCTACTCAGAGGTCTTATAAGTAAAGGTGGAAGATGCCAAAGCTTTTTAGACGTACTTCCTTCGTTATCGCTCTAATATTGGGAGGGTTCAGCATTTTTCTCGCCTTTGAACAAGAGTACGAGGCGGCCATGGCAGGTGCAGGCGTAGCCGTGGCAACTGCAACAGCGAGAAACCATGGCCGCGAAGACTCTGAAGATGCAGACGAATCTGAAGAAACCGAATGGTATAAGCAGCAGTATAAAGAGCTAAGAACTGAAATAAAGGAGAGGGATGATGCGATTCGATATGAGAGAGAGACAACGCGAGAGATTGCAGAACTCAAGAGCGAATTAAGCTTGCTGAGACAAAAACTTGAGCAGCAAGATAAAATGAGGCAAATGGAGTTAGAAATCGAGAGGCTCAAAATAAGCCAACAGTTGCTGTCAGGGCAACAAGAACTCAAAATTCTTCAGGAGTCTGAGCTTGAGGTTGTTGAGGGTGAAACGACAGAAACGCAGGCAGTAGAAGAATCTCCAAACAATGAGGATGACTTATGTTAGAGCGGGTAGAAAGGAAAAAACATCGGTCTAAACGTCATCAAAGAGGCTTGTTTGTAGGGACTATTCTAACGATTGCTACAGTCGTTCTAGTCTATATGCTCCCAACGGATTCGTTTCAAGATAGCGATTCAGCTAGATATGTCGCCTCTTTCATAGCAGGTCTGTTCGGCTTTACCGCAGTCGAAACGCTGCGTCGCACTTTGGATTGAGATTTCAGTTCGCGAGACTGAGCTTTCAGTTCGTGTCGTACGCTCACAAGAAATGAGGACATGAGAATTAATGTAAGAGTTTGGCGACAAAAGAGCGCTCAAGCTGTAGGCGAATTCAAAACCTACACCGTTTCCGATATTCAACCCGGCCTATCCTTCCTTGAAGTGCTCGATATGCTGAATGAGCACTTGACCCTTCAAGGTGAGGTGCCAGTCGAATTTGATCATGACTGCCGAGAAGGCATCTGCGGATCTTGCGGCATGATGGTCAATGGTCAGGCGCATGGTCCGCAGCAGAAAACTTCGGTCTGTCAGCTGTATATGCGCAACTTTGCAGACGGTGATACGGTGACGCTAGAGCCCTGGCGAGCGACTGCTTTTCCGGTGGTCAAAGATCTAGTCGTCGACCGCTCGGCATTTGATCGCATCATCACGGCTGGCGGCTATGTCTCTATCAAGACTGGGGCCGCGCCTGATGCCAATGCGGTGCTAGTGAACAAGCCTAACGCGGATCAAGCGTTTGACTATGCAACTTGTATTGGCTGCGGTGCTTGTGTGGCGGCCTGCCCGAACGCGTCGGCGTCTCTGTTTACGGCGGCAAAAATTTCTCACTTAGCCTTGCTTGCTCAAGGCAAGCCGGAGCGAAAGCAGCGGGTGGTGAAGATGACGCAGCAGATGACAGCGGAAGGCTTTGGGGACTGCTCGAATCATGGCGAGTGTCAGTCGGTCTGCCCGCAGGGAATTTCGATTGATGCGATCGCCCAGATGCGCAGAGAATACATTCGCGCTAAGCTACCGTTTGGCTAATTGCCCCTCTACAGGATCGACCCAAATGCCCAACGCTCAAGTCAAAGAAATCTACACCGACGGTGCCTGCTCAGGCAACCCTGGACCGGGCGGCTGGGGTACACTAGTCGAATTTGCTGACGGACAGGTACAAGAGCTGGGCGGAAGGGATACCCAGACGACAAACAATCGGATGGAGATGCAGGCTGCGATCGCCGCTCTAGAATTCCTCAATGAAGCAGACATCGACAGCGGCTCAGTCATCCTTCATACCGACAGCGAATATCTCAAAAACGGCATCACTAAGTGGATTAATGGCTGGAAGCGCAAGGGATGGAAGACATCTTCCGGCAAGTCAGTCTTGAACAAAGACCTGTGGCAGCAGCTCGATCAGCTTAGCCAGGCTCTGAGCGCTGAACAGATCAAAGTTGACTGGCGCTATGTCCGTGGACATGCGGGCAACCCTGGCAACGAACGCTGCGACGAGATCGCCAGAGCCTACTCTCACGCGCAGCCAATCTCTCTCAAGCAGCACAAGAAAGCAGCCGAATTACCAAAATCAGAAACAGTTCCTGAGTCGAATTCTACGTCAAATAAGCAAACTGGATCGACCAATGTGCCCGTTCAAAATACTGTCCCCGGACGTGATCTATCTCACAGCTCAGCGCTACCATCTGATGATAAAGACGATCAGGAAGAGTTCGGTGCTATGACAGCTTCAGTCGCCTCGAAAAAGCAGCTCAATAGTGGTTTTTCAGAAGTTTCTAGGATTACCAGGATCAAAAGTACGCTAGAGACCCTGCAAGTTACCGACGAACTCGCTAAGCAGGGTTATCTGATTACCAGCGCTGAACTTGCGGATCTAATGGATGTTAATGCTAGCGCTGTTACCAGTCGCGGAGACTATTGGGCATGGCGCAATTGGACCGTTTCGCGGATTCGCCGTGAAGGCAACCAGATTCTTTGGCAGCTAGAAAGGATTGACGAGTAGGTATTGATTAAAGTCAGTCCAGGCAATGGTTGCTATAGAAAATTGATCGGTGGGCTATGTATTCCACCACACTATTAGCGTACTTCGCCACACTATCGATGCAGTAGGATCAGCGAGTTGGCTTCAATGAATTGATACAGCCTCACGCTAACGGATCCATAAAAATCAGTGTAGAGAAAGTACGGTGATGACAGTTGCAAAGAAAGCCCTGCCTAAAATTAGCTTAGCCTTGATACTTTCGGCCCTGGCCGCGAGCTGCTCGGAACCCTCAACCACACCGCTGACCGATAGCGCGCCAGTAGATTTGGAGGCGATCGCCCAGAGCGAACCGTTCACTATTGATGGCTCTAGTACGGTCTATCCCATCACGCTGGAGATGGTCGAACGGTTTCAACAACAAAAAACAGACGGCCCAGAAATCTCTGTCGCTTTCTCAGGAACTGGTGGTGGCTTCGAGAAGTTTTGCGCCGGGGAGACCGACATTAGCAACGCCTCCCGGCCCATTACTCAGGTAGAAATGGCTGAGTGCCAAGCCAACGGCATTGAATATGTCGAACTGCCTGTTGCCTTCGATGCCCTGACCGTCGTCGTCAATGGCGAAAATACCTGGGCCGAAGACATTACGCTAGAAGAACTCCAAGCCCTGTGGGAGCCCAACAGCACCGTCTCTAGCTGGAATCAAATTCGAGCCGACTGGCCCGACCAGCCGATTGTTCTCTATGGTCCCGGCGAAGACTCGGGTACGTTTGACTACTTTACAGAGGTCGTTATCGGAGAAGACGGCGGGAGTCGAACTGACTATACGGCTAGTGAAGACGACGATGAATTGGTAGCGGGTGTCCAGTCCGAGCCTAATGCGCTCGGCTACTTTGGCTTTGCCTACTACAAAGACGCTGAAGCTAGCTTGAACGCGCTAGCTGTCGATAGCGGTAATGGACCCGTCGAGCCTTCTGGCGAAACGATTCGTAGCGCAGACTATCAGCCGCTCGCTAGGCCGCTGTTCATCTATGCGAATGTCGAACGCACCGAGGCGAATCCGGCATTAAGCGCTTTTGTAGAATTCTACATGGCGAATACGCGCACCGTAGTAGACGATGTCGGGTACGAGCCATTGCCTAACGAGGCATACACCATTGCTCTAGATCACTTCATCACCAAGAGAGTCGGTAGCGTATTCGATGGTAAGGCTCAGCCCGATTTGACCATCGAAGAACTGCTGCTAAAAGAAACCGAGTTCTAACACTTACAGGCTACGCTCCTACCCCGGAGGCCAGCCTAGCGCCCGTCCGCCCAGCAGGTGAAGATGCAGGTGAAACACGGTTTGTCCGCCGTCTTCACCTGTGTTGATCACGACTCGATAGCCGTTGTCTAGTTCTTGCTCGCGGGCGATCGCACTCACCACAAACAGCAAATGACCCAACAGCGCCTTGTCTGCTTCCACAGCGTCTGAAAGCTTGGGGATGGGCTGCTTTGGAATTACTAGAATATGCGTCGGTGCCTGGGGGGCGATATCTCGAAAGGCCAAACACTGATCGTCTTCGTAGACGATATCGGCTGGAATTTCTCGACGAATGATCTTGCTGAAGAGAGTGTCTTCTGGCATGGCGATAGCTTTTGGCTACATTTGAGCAGCCTGCGACAGAGCAGCCTTATCTTATAGCATCTGTCTGCCAGTCTCTAGCTGCCAGTCTCTAGTTGTCAGTCTCTAGAAGTCGGTATGCACGACAACGCCGTAAGAGCCCATCACACTACCCACGCTAAAAGACATCGGTATACCGCCACCTATACCAACTTTGCCTTCGTTTGCAATTAAATCACTGATGAACGGGATGTCTTCAAGGCTCAACGTTCCTGCTTTGGCCGCTTCTTCTGCTAGCTGTCGGTTGACTTCGACGTTGGTATTGATGTCTTGGGCGATCGCACTCAACCCCACTTCCGAGCGCTGAGCCTCAAACTGGCTAGATTCTGCTGCTGAGAGAGAGATTACTTCGGTCGATAGTGCCTGTGCGTATGCTGGCATTGCGTCTATGAACAGATATGCTGCTCCGACACTGCAGAAACTCAATAGACAGCTAGCTAGCGTTTTAGAAAGCATGGGATGACAAGGCGTGAGCGTTAGTAAGTCAAGACTACTCAGAGAGAACACGGTATAAAAGGCGGAATTTACCGATCAATTATCCAGATTCTGTAAAGGCTATCAATTAATACTGATAGTATTTCTACCGCCAGGATTATAGCGGCACTCACAGTAGTACGAATCGCTCGAATAGCTTACAGGCTTGCTTGTAGCGTTTTAACGATAAACTCGCTGGTCTCGGGTGAGAGCTCTGGCCACATCGGCAGGCTCAATACTTGCTTGCCCAGCTCGTCGCTGACTGGATTGCTAGGGTAGCGTCCGTCATAGATAGGCAAACGGTCCTGCGGGAAAGGATAGTAGACCATACTGCCAATACCCGAATCTGCTAAGGATCGCTGGACGTGGTCGCGCTTCCCCTCCAAAACGCGAATCGTGTACTGATGAAAAACATGGCCATCTGTAAGCTCTGGTGTGACTACGCCAGTAGTTCCCTCTAGTAGCTGGCTATAGGTTTTCGCGACCTGTCTGCGCTGCTGGTTCCACAGGTCGATATAGCCCAGCTTGACTTGCAAGATAGCGGCTTGAATCGCATCCAAGCGCGAGTTGTAGCCAAGCATTTCGTTACAGTATTTCTGTTTGGAGCCGTGTGCTCTCAGCATCGTGGCTAGTTCTGCTAGCCGATCGTCATCAGTAGTGATTAGGCCACCGTCGCCGTAGGCTCCTAGATTCTTTGTTGGGAAGAACGAGAACGCGCCCATATCGCCCAGACTGCCAGTCTGCTTTCCCATCAGTGACTGACGAGTCACGTCATCACAGTCTCCCTTGCAGCCACTGCAATTGCCTTTGTACGCTGCGCCAAATGACTGAGCGCAATCCTCAATTACCTTGAGGTTGTGCTTGGCTGCAATGGTTTTGATCTGAGTTAGTGCCGCTGGGTTTCCATACAGATGCACGGGCATGATCGCTTTGGTATTCGAGGTGATCGCCGCTTCGATCAAGCTAGGGTCGATATTAAAGCTACTGGGCTCAATATCGACAAATACTGGCTTGGCGCCTACGTTGCTGATCGATTCCGCAGTGGCAAAAAAGCTAAAGCAGGTGGTGATTACTTCATCGCCTGCGCCTATCCCGAGGGCTCTGAGGCTAATGATCAAAGCGTCTGTGCCCGAGTTCACTCCGATCGCATGCTTTACGCCCAGATACTGAGCCACTGCCGATTCAAACTGCTTGACTGTTGGCCCGAGGACAAACTGCCCTGACTCAAGCACCGCATTAACGGCGGATTGGATTTCTGATTGGATGGCTTGATACTGAGGCTTTAGATCTAAGATCGGAATCTTGATTGAGCTCACGTCAGCTTTCTCTCTCACTCTTGGGCGGCAAAGGCAGGCGAAGGCATGCTTTTGGAGCATATCAGACATCTGACGATCAACATCTGACGATCAAGTAGACTCTCTACTTTTGGGGCTCGTACACTTCTGGCAAGATGACTTCTTTAGAGTTGAATCTGACTTGTGATCGCAGCCATTTCGCAATCATATGCGGACAGTTCTTGCGGGTCCAGCGTAGCATCAGTGGCCGAAATACTGGCTTGGAGTAGCGGGCGATTAGCTTAGCGAGTTTGTTTAGGGGACGTGATCGCACCCGTTTATTCACCAAATTCATCGAGCCCACGTCGTACAGGCAGTCCACAATTAGCCGCACCGTCACTTCCTCTCGCAGGAACAGACTCTCTAGCAACAGCTCCACATCTCGCATGCGCTCATCCTCTATCTGCTGCTCTCGAATAACAGCAGACGTTTTAGGGGGCCTAGAGAGACTTAGCATAGTGAGTCGAACAAAAGTTAGCAAAAATAGATTCTATCCCTACTATAGCTTTGGTCACTTGGCTTACAGCAACTTAGCTTACGGCATAGTACGGGCTGTGATCCTTAGCTCTAAAGGGCTAAGCGACTCACGAAGGGCGAATGCAATCCGCTCTTTGCCATAACTTACCGCTTGAGTCCTTTATTGCATGTCTGCCTAAAGAAAAATCTTTGGAAAAATAAGCAACTATCTTCCACTTTTGTCAACCGTAAAAATAGCTTTTTATGGGTTGCCATTGCCCTGTCTAGAGGATTAACAGAGATTTATCTTACCCTTAACCTCCAAATCAAAATCCTTTGCAAAGATTCACATGGAAAGTTTGAAAGTAGATGACTTTTCTCACAGTGAATTGACTTAGGAGTTCGTCCGCACATGCCTAGTAACGTAATTTTCATTCACCCAGATGGCGCCGACCCATCGCACTACGCGGCTGCCAGACTAGAGTCAGTCGGTCCTGATGGACGGCTGAACTGGGACGAGGCCCCCAAAGCAGGTGTGTATCTCGGTCATCTTGACGATGCCGTTGTTGCAACTTCTAACGCGGGTGCGGTTATACATGCATACGGTATCAAGGCGGTTGCCCCTAGCTACGGCTTTGATGAGAACGGCGAAGAGTATAAGTCTCTAGCTGCTTTGCAGGGCAAGAATGTAGAAGGTTCTGCCGAAGATGCAACAATCTTGGAAGAGGCGATCGCAGCCGGACGCCCCACCGCAGTGATTAACTCGGGCTTCATTGCTGAGCCGGGTACGGGTGTGTTCTTGGCTGATGCTGTGAGTCGACGCGATCGCGCTGGCATCACTGCCCAAATCGTAGAATCTGGCGTCAGCGTCATCATGGGCGCAGGTGAAATCGACTACCTGCCCACTGGCACCACTGGTATCTTTGGTGAAGAAGGCACCAGAGAAGATGGCCGCAACCTAATCGAAGAAGCTGAAGCACTGGGCTACACCGTAGTCTATAACCGCGAACAGCTAGAAAGTCTGCCCTCTGACACTGAGAAAGTGTTAGGTATCTTCGCCGCAGACGATACTTACAACGACGTGCCCGAAGGTGCGCTAGTTGAAGCAGGTCTAGTAGACGACAACGGTGAACTAATCACCTACGGTCAGCCGCTTAATACAAACCCGCCCACTGTGGCAGAGATGCTAGACGCGACCCTGAAGCTAGACGCCTTCGCCGCAGAAGACGCAGGCTTCATGATCGTTCTAGAAGAAGAAGGCACCGATAACTTCGGCAATAACAACAACGCCCGCGGCACCATCGACGCGACGTTGCGCTCTGACGCGGCCCTTGGCGTTGCTCAAGACTTTATCGAAAATGTCAGTTCCAACACATTCGTCATCACTGCTGCCGACAGCGCTGGCGGCAGCTTGGAGATCGACGACGTTTCCGGCGACACAGTTGGCACCACCTTTGCCCAAGCCAGACTAGACGAAAACGGTGATATATTTGCCGACGAAATTCCCTACGACGGCACGACTGGTAGCGACACTGCGCCTTTCGTTACTCAGCCAGATGCCAACGGCGACGTATTCGAATACGGCGTCCTTTGGGCGGGTCTACCTGACTTTGCTGGCAGCATCGTCTCCAAGGCATACGGCGAAGGCGCAGAGCGTCTACCCGCCACACTAGACAACACAGCAATCTATCGCCTGATGTACGAAAGCCTATTCGACGTCAGCCTAGACGCCCCCGAAGGCGTACCCGATGACCTCAATGGCCGTCAGGCGCCCGAACCCACTGCCGATACTGGCAATGTCATCTTCATCCACCCAGACGGCGCTAGCCCTTCTCACTACGCAGCGGCTCGATTTGCATCAGTCGGTACAGACGGTCGCCTCAACTGGGACCAGATGAGCGATGCGGGCGTTTACTTGGGTCATATCGATGACCGTTTGGTCGCCACATCCAACGCGGGCGCAGTCGTTCACGCTTACGGTGTGAAGCCATTCGCAGGCAGCTACGGCTTCGATGCCCCTGTAGACGAAGGCGGAGAGGAAATCGTCTCGCTCTCTGGTGTGCCCGACACCATCATGCAAGAGGCGCAGGATGCGGGTAAGGCTGTCGGCATAATCAACTCTGGCTTCATCGCTGAGCCAGGAACAGGTGTATTCCTGGCTGATGCAGATAGCCGCAGAGCGACTGAAGAAATTACTGCTGAGGTGCTCGATTCTGGCGCTGAAGTCATTCTAGGTGCGGGCGAGACTGACTACCTCCCTGTCGGCACAGTTGGTCTCTTCGGTGAAGAAGGTACTCGTGAAGACGGGCGCAACCTGATTGAAGAAGCGACAGAAGCGGGCTACACAATTGTGTACAACCGCGAAGAGCTGATGGCAGTTGACACTGCTTCGACTGATCGTTTGCTCGGTATCTTCGCCGCAGAAGACACCTACAACGACACCTTCGAAGACAACCTGCGGGCTCAAGGTCTTGTTGACGAAGACGGCGATTTACTCCTTTACGGCCAGCCGCCGCTCAATCCTAATCCACCTACTGTGGCTGAGATGATGGAAGTGGCACTGCCCATTCTAGATAGCGATCCGGATGGATTCATGCTGGTCCTAGAAGAGGAAGCCACCGACAACTTCGGCAACAACAACAACGCAGCAGGCGTGATCGAAGCCGCACTACGCGCGGATGAGGCGATTGGCCTGGCACTCGACTTTGTCGATAACGTAGACCCCAACACCTTGATCCTGACTGCAGCAGACTCTGACGCAGGCGGTCTAGAAGTCGACGATACGCCTATTGGTGAAGGCACCTTCGGACTCACAGAACCAGAATCAGACTTCACTATTCGCACTCAGGCAGAGACCCAGGCCTTTGGCTCTGGCGCAGACGGTACCCTAGTTCAGCTCGATGACGTAGATGGTAGTAACAACGGCAACTTCGAGCCGTTTGTAACCGGAGCTCCTGACGCAGACGGCGACATCTTTGATTTTGGTGTAGCCTGGGCAAGCCTGACTGATGTCAATGGCGCGATCGTTTCCAAAGCGTACGGTCTTAATTCAGGAGACCTGCCAGCAACATCAGACAATACCGACATGTATCGCCTGATGTACCAAACCCTGTTTGGCGCAGCGCCTGAAGATGTAGCAGCAACTCGGCTGCGTGGTACCGGGGAAGATGATGAGCTAGTTGGCACCGAGTTAGATGAGACGTTGAACGGACTAGGCGGCAACGACCTAATTGCTGGCGGTCTAGGGAACGACACCATTGACGGCGCGGACGGCGACGATGTGATTCGCGGTGACAACAACAGCCGTAGCGCTGGCGGTATGGTCGGCGGCGACGACATTCTCTTTGGCGGTGCGGGCAATGATCGAATCGGCGGCAAAGGCGGCAATGATCAGCTCTTTGGCGAAGAAGGCGATGATGCCCTCTATGGCGATGCAGGTGACGATCTGTTGCGCGGTGGACTCGGCAATGACCAGCTCTTTGGTGATGACAATGCCAGCAGCGGCATGGACACTTTTGTTCTAGCTACAGGCGAAGGCACTGACATGATCATGGACTTTGTGTCAGGTGAAGACTTGATCGGTCTAGCGGGTGGTCTGTCCTTTGGTCAGCTAACGGTTAGTGCTGATGGTGCTAATGCTGTGATCGCAGCAGGCGACGAGACATTGGCAACCGTTATGAAAACTAGCGTTGATGCGCTGACTGAGTCGGCGTTTGTAACCGTATAGTTCTGACGGTGTAGGTCACGCTTAACAACTAGAGGCCCAAACTAGAGGTCCAAATTAGAGGTCCAAGGATTGCTGCCGTGAATCCTTGGGCCTTTTGTATCAAAATGAGGCTTATCCGCCCACCTATCTCGCCCAGTAAGAAAGATGGCTCAATCTTTGACCGAAGGTCCCATTGGCAAACAGCTACTAAAACTGACGCTGCCAATGGTGGGAGGCATCTTTGCACTGGTGGCTTTTAACCTGGCCGATACCTACTTTGTGGGGCAACTGGGAACAACTCAGCTAGCGGCGATGAGCTTTACTTTTCCAGTCGTGACCACGCTAGGCAGCTTGGCACTGGGTTTAGGGGTAGGGGCATCTTCTATCATTGCTCGGGCAATTGGGCATGGCGATCGCTCTCGGGTGCAGCGCTTTACCACCAACAGCCTGACCCTGGGGGTAACGATGGTCGCCCTACTTTCTTCGGTTGGACTACTCACCATCGATCCGTTATTTAGACTGCTAGGCGCTGGACCAGAGACGCTGCCCTTTATCCAAGAATACATGCGAATTTGGTACTTCGGCATGGTGTTCTTAGTCGTGCCGATGATCGGCAATAGTGCCATTCGCGCTGCTGGGGACACGGTTACACCTAGTCTGATCATGACGACTTCGGCTGGGTTCAATATTGTTTTAGACCCGTTGCTGATCTTTGGGTTCGCGGGTTTACCAGGATTAGGCTTAGCAGGCGCGGCCTGGGCGACAGTGATTGGCCGAGCGATGACGCTACTAGCCTCTTTGCTAGTCCTAAGATTCAAAGAAAAAATGCTCTCGTCCCACTTTCCTGACTTGCAAGAAACCCTCTGGTGCTGGCGCGATATTCTCTCTGTGGGGCTGCCAGCGGCAGGCGCGAATATGATTACGCCAATCTCTATTGGTGTGATTACTAGCCTGTTGGCAGTGCATGGACCGTTGGCCGTGGCGGGGTTTGGGATTGCATCGCGGGTGGAGTCTTTTGCGCTGATTGCGCTGATGGCACTGGCCGGAGTGATTGGACCTTTTGTCGGCCAAAACTGGGGAGCAGAGAAATATGGGCGGGTGATGCGATCACTCAAACTCAGCTTTATGTTCTGTTTAGGCTGGGGGGCTTTGATGGCAGTGCTGCTAGCGGTTGGCGGCAGGCAGATTGCGCTGCTGTTTAACCAAGATGAGGCGGTTGTTGCGATCGCCACAACATACTTCTGGCTAGTGCCCTTTAGCTACGGCGCAGCAGGCATTATCCAAGTCACCAACAGCGCCTTTAATGCGATTGGCAAACCGATGCCAGCAGTGATTATCACAGTACTGCGGATGTTTGTACTGTATGTGCCGCTGGCGTATGCAGGCAGTTGGTGGCTAGGGCCGATCGGCATTTTTGGCGCGGCTGCGATCGCAAACGTCTTAATGGGGCTAGGTGCCTACGAGTGGACACGCCGTCAATGCAAAAGACAACCCGCTTTGACAGAGACTGCGTAGCTATCCGCTTTAGCTGTTCGACGACGGCGGCGTTCGCTGGCATTGAGTTTGAGAGAAGTGCGAGCGGGTTGGAGAGTTAGGGATCGGGCTTTTGCTCGACTTTTGAGGCTAGGGCGGATTGCATATTGCTGAGCATTTCTTCAGTGCCGAGGTGGTTGGGTAGTATGGTGAGCAGATCTTTGAGATCGCGGATGGCGTCCTTGATGCGATAGACGGAAGGTGATTTGGTTAGAGTGTATTGGTATAGCTGTTTGGCACGAGTAGTGTTGCCAGCAGTGAAGTGATAGATGGCTAGATTGAAAGTGGTTTGATGGTCTAGTGGTTGGTTTTCGTAGTCTAGCGTTGCAAGTTGGATAGCTTGTTGGATGTCGGCTTCTGCGTTTTCTGTTTGGCCGAGTGCTCTGTAGACGAGTGAGCGATGGTAGAACACCCAGTCATTCTCAGTATCGAGTTCGAGAGAACGATTTAGATCTTTCAGTGCTTCGGTGTAGTTGTTTGTGAGAGACCATACTTCGCCCCGACTTGCGATCGCCCATTCGGCCTCTGGATCTAGTCTGATGGCTCGATTAAAGTCTGCGATCGCTTCTGAGTAGCGTTCTATCAATCGATAGGTGTAGCCACGCTCTGCGATCACCCAGTCATATTCTGGGTCAAGTTCAATAGCACGAGCAAAGTCTGCAACTGCTTCTGAGTATCGCTCCATTAATTGATAGGTGTAGCCACGCTCTGTGATCGCCCAGTCGTATTCAGGATCAAGTTCAATAGCACGAGCAAAGTCTGTAACTGCCTCTGGGTAGCGCTCCATTAATTGATAGGTTTCACCTCGGCTTGCTATTGCCCGTTTATATTCTGGGTCAAGCTCGATAGCACGATCAAAGTCTGCGAGTGCTTCTGAGTAGCGCTCCATCAATAAATAGGTTCCGCCACGCTGTGCAGTTGCCCATTGGTCCTCTGGATCAAGTTCGATGGCTCGATTAAAGTCTGCAAGTGCTTCTGGGTAGCTATCCATCAATAGATAGGTTCCGCCACGTTGTGCAGTTGCCCATTGGTCTTCTGGATCAAGTTCGATGGCTCGACTGAAGTCTGCAAGTGCTTCTGGGTAGCTATCCATCAATAGATAGGTTTTGCCACGCTGTGCAGTTGCCCATTGGCCCTCTGAGTCCAGTTCGATGGCTCGACTGAAGTCTGAAATCGCTTCTGAGTAGCGCTCCATCAATCGATAGGCGTAGCCACGCAGCGCAGTTGCCCATTGGTCCTCTGGGTCAAGTTCGATGGCTCGACTGAAGTCAACGAGCGCTTCTGGGTAGTTATTCATCAATAGATGGGTTTTGCCACGCTCTGTGATCGCCCACTTGTATTCTGGGTCGAGTTCGATGGCTCGACTGAAGTCAACGAGCGCTTTTGAATATTCTTCTGTTGAACTGTATGCCCTGCCTCTATTTGCCGTTGCTTTTGCTAAATTCTTCCTAAAGTTGAAATATCGATCTTCTCCAAAGTTCTCAAAGTCGAGAATGGCTTTGTTCAACAGCTCGAAAGCTTTCTCGTAATTCTCCTGCCGTCTCTCGATGATGCCTAGATAACAAAGTGCCTTTGGTCTGACGATTGTTGAATCCTCAAACTCTCCTGTCTCAAGCGATCGCTCTAAAAGATTCTTTGCAACCTCGAGGTTATTGTCATCGTCATAGAAACTGATTCCTAGCTCTGTCATCAGTTCCGCTTTAAAGGCTTGGAAGTCTTCATCTTTCGCTAAGCTGCCAGACTCGTATTCCATCAGCAGCCGAGGCATCATATCTCGCCTCGTACGAGCATCTAAAGCACTGTGGCCAATCTCTTTCTCGATGTTCAGTTCAGACAGCTCATCTCGCCGCAGAATCTGTTGCATCGTAGACTTGACCACGTCCGGCACACTTTCAAAGCGAATCACCATTCTTCGCCATGCCCAAAAGTCCGGCGCAAACTCGGCCAATCGACTCAGTGACTTATCGGGTAAAAAGAACACAGTCGGATAGGGGACATTTGTCACAAATCCATCTCTCACATAGTTCAAATCCACCAAAACAGGTGGATAGTCTCCCAAATCTCCCACCATCCGAATAGAAGCTTCTAATCCCGTCAGCAGCAACACCAGCTTTTTATTAGGCTCCCTCTCAACGCTAGGCAGCCTCTGCATCAGCTCATCTTGCAAAAAGCGCAAATTTTTATCATTCAGTTCGTATTGAACAAACTGAATATCCTGACAGTCAGGATGTTGTTTTAGTTCTTTGATGATAATCTCTCTATCATCTGGAAAATTCACAGAGACCAGCCCAATCGTCAGCTTCTCCGGCGCAAAATCAACGAAGGTCACTAGCTGTTGAAACGCTTCTTTGTTCGCTTGTACCAGAGCGTTCGCTTTTGTCGAAGCGTTTGCTCTCATCAAAGAATCGACGCCAGCATCACCGCTAGCGCTAGCCTGATTCTCTTTGTCTGTCGCTGAGCTAGTCGCCATCGCCTTCAGCCGCCGCTACTGCCTCTATAAAATAAGGACTCCCTTTCACTACCGGATTGATGTAGTGCCAGCTTTTATCATCCGTCTCGTACTCCAGCACCGACGTATTGAAAAGCATCTTCTGTCCGTCTTCATTCTGATCGATCTGCTTGGTTTTGCACACATCCACTAGCAAAGGATAGTGGTGCGATGGAATCACCCGCTGAAAGTTGATTTGCTCTTGCTGGATCGCATACTTTACATCGTCCGCTTCTACCTGCGTATGTCCGCGCGTTGCCGCCGTCAGGCATGATGCCGCTGTCATCTGCATTAGCTGTCGCACATGTCCGCCGCTTGCCTTTGCTAGCTCAATCACTAGCTGGTCTGCCGCGAACAGCACCTTATGATCAATTCGCTTCACTACTAGCTGCGCCAGCTTTTTTACAAAGTCTAGATTGTGCTGAAGGTGTAGACCACGCGCCGCGCTGAAGTTGTAGATATTCACCATCGGCATCACGTTCGGACGGCCAAAGGCATTGTTCAAATTCTTGTCGGAGTACACTACCGAAATTGGCGCAGTGTAGATTAGCGTGCAGTTCAGGTCCTGTAGCTGATTGGCATAGTCAAAGTAGAGGCGATCGCCCACCACCAAAGGCACCCGGTCCAAATTATCAAAGATAATCAAATAGCCCTTCTCGCAGCCCGCCGCCTTCACCTTTTCAAACGCATCGAACAGCAGCCGATTCATATCATCTTTTAGACGGCCAATATCCCGCTGCAGGGTGCTGCGAATCTTTTGCTTTTGCACGTTCGATCCCCTGATCTGTGCCAGCAGCTTCGTCATCAGCTTTGATAGAAACGGAATCTCCATTCCCGCCTCCGCCGTCGTCGCCAGGCTCACCGACTTTTCTACTGACTCTTCGGTCTCGTCCGTAATCTCCTTAAACCAGTTCTCAAAAGCCGTCAGCAACGTCTGATCAAAGCTCAGCCCCAGCTTGGCTAAATCATTACTCACCTGCTTGATAATCACCAGATACAGATCGGTATAGTCCGCGTCCATACTGTCGATCTCAGTATCCGTCTCTACATAGATCACCCGGTGTGATTGTCCTAGCTCCCGCCCTAGCCGCTGCAATTCCGTACTCTTGCCGCAGCCCCTGTGCCCGGTAAATAGCAAACTGTCAAACTGACCAACCGCCAGAAAATCTAGCCGAGTACTGACGCTGCGAATGGCCACACTGCTACGCACCGCCGACAGGTCAACGTAATAGCGCCGAATTTCCTCGTCGCTACCCAGCGGCCCCACGTCACAGAGCTGAAACGCTTCTTTTAAGGTTCTTGCTCGTCCATCCGGTGAAGCGACCATCACTTGCACAATCCAAACAGCCTACAGATTCGCCCACTGTAGCGCCTTTTGCAACGTCTCTATACTATCTGAACTCACTCACTCGAACTTACCAGGTGCCAATCGGAAGGCCCGCATGCTGTTGCCAACTAAGACATTTGTGAGTGTGTATCGGAGAAGCGTTATGTAGAGTTCAGGTTTGGTGATATGCCTTTTAGCGCTCGTTAGATAGCACTTTCTGACCTAGACGCTGTAGTACGCGGATCGCTTCTCCTGCATCTTCTGGCACCGCATAAAGCGAAAACACACGGGAAAGCGCATATTGTCTGGGCGCATCCCGGTTAACTTTGATAAATACGACATCGTCCCCATTCGTTAACAGACCAAATAGTGGCGCATCACTCGCAGGAGCCGCCATCAGGTAGGCCAGCGCTTGAGGCAGTGCAGAACGGGCAGAGAGGGTCGTTTTTTTAGACTCCAAAACCAAAATCCACAAGCTTTGTTGAACAATCAGAATGTCGATGCGTCCTCGTAGGGTTTCTTCTCCATCGTCAATGCTGATGTCAACAGCAGCCTCAGCTCTGAGGCGAAAGGGCGGATCATAGAATCCGGCAATTTCGAGCAGCGGGGAAGCAGCTAGTAAGGTCACCGCGCCTTCTAGCAGTTCGCCTTGCGTTGGCGAAGCCCTTCCAAGGGAAGCTCGCTGGTAGTTCAGCCTGTTCCAAAGGACTAAAACCGCAGACTGCTGAGCGGGTGTCAGCTCAGATAGATCTCTTTGCCACTCAGGGAAAAAAGTCGGCTCTACCGAACGGCTCAGCCCGAATCGAGATTCGACTTCGGCAAGGTTTTTGATGGCTTCAGTAACAGCAATGACTTTCGCCATAGGAGTGAGCGAGAAATAGCGCGTTCATAGACTACATTAATCTACTTGAGCATAATCTTAGCGACTGGGTTGCGGCGAAGAATGCAGGCTTTCTCTGTAATCAAAGTAGCGGAACCTATTGGGCGGTATGTGCTAGTCAAAAAGCATAGATCATACTCTTAGGCATCGCTCGTAAGGGAGGAAGAGGATGCAAATACTGCTAGCTGAAGACGATATTCGACTATCGGCATCTCTGTCGGAAGCGCTGAGTGCGCAGCGGTACACAGTAGACTCGGTCAAAGATGGAGAATCCGCCTGGGAGCGGGCGTGCGCTTTCTCTTACGACCTGGTTTTATTAGATGTCACCTTACCCAGACTGGATGGCGTTAGGCTGTGCCAGCGATTGCGAAATCATGGCTATGCGCTGCCTGTGCTGATGCTGACGGCCAGAGATACTAGCCTAGACAAAATTGCGGGGCTCGATTCTGGCGCTGACGCTTATATGGTAAAGCCCTTTAACCTGCAAGAACTGCTGGCTCAGATTCGGGCTCTACTTCGTCGTGGGCAAGGTGGCACCACGTCTGTTTTGACCTGGGGAGAGCTGCGGCTAAATCCTGAAACTTATGAGGTCAGCTACGGGCGATCGCCTATCCACTTAACTCCCAAAGAATTCGCGCTGATGGAAGCCTTCATGCGCTACGGCAGGCGAGTACTGAGCCGCGCGGTAATGATCGAACAGGCTTGGCCGATGCAGGAAGCGCCTGAGGCCGACACAGTGAAAAGCTATGTCAAAAACATCCGAGCAAAGCTCAGATCAGCGGGTGCGCCTAGAGGAATTATTGAGACCGTTCATGGCGTGGGCTACCGACTAAAAGGGTAGGGCTAAGGAGCATAGCCCGTACTATGCCGTAAGCTAAGTGACCAAAGCTATATGTGAGGAAGCAGTCACAATCTCCCCGATTTCTCCACGAATCCATCCCCAGAATTCATACCTCTTCTCTGTACCGTTGGGCTCAAAGCATCAACGTAACAAGACGAGGACCTTTTTTCATGACTAATCGTGATCCGTTCAAATTAGCCAGCCCTGCTGGCAGCGCCGAACTGCTCGAATCGCCGCCCACCACAGAAGCTGTAGGCGTAGATATGATCTACGGTCTACACGCCAAACCGCCTTTACAAGAAACGCTTGCGGCTGCTCTACAGCACGTCCTAGCCGCGTTTGTAAATATTATTGCACCTGCTATCGTCGTCGGCGGTGCCATCGGCCTAGACGCTGCTGATACTAGCTTTTTGATCAGCATGTCGCTATTTGTTTCAGGCATTGCAACGTTCATTCAGGTTCACCGAGTCGGGCCTGTCGGCTCTGGGCTGTTGAGCATCCAGGGGACTAGCTTTGCCTTCGTTGGAACGCTGGTGACTGTAGGCACCGCAGCGGTAGAAGGTGGTCGCAGTCCTTCGCAAACGCTGGCCTATCTGCTGACGATTTGCGCGCTGGGTGCGTTTGTTGAAATTATCCTCAGCTTCTTTGTAGAGCCACTGAAAAAGGTGATTACGCCCTTGGTGAGTGGCATTGTGGTAGTTCTAATCGGCCTAGTGCTGATTAAGGTGGCAATCACGGCGATGGGTGGGGGTGCTGCGGCGATCGCAGCAGGCACCTTTGCAATGCCGCAAAACCTAGTCGTCTCTCTAATTGTTCTGACCACAATTGTCATTCTCAACTGTACTCGCAGCGCTTTCTTGCGGATGTCAGCGATTCTGATTGGCCTAGCCGTTGGCTATCTGATTGCCTGGCCGCTCGGCATGCTGAACTTCAGCGGACTTAGCCAGCTCTCCTATGTCACCTTGCCTATTCCCTTCCGCTACGGGTTCGACTTTGGCTTTGCCGGATTCATTCCGCTCGCCTTCTTGTACGTAATCACCACGATCGAATCAATTGGTGACTTGACTGCCACCTCTATGCTGGTTGGCGAACCTATTGAAGGCAAAACTTATCTCAACCGTGTAAAAGGTGGAATTTTAGGCGATGGCGTCAATTCTCTCATGGCAGCCTGCCTCAACACTTTCCCCAACACAACGTTTAGCCAGAATAACGGCGTGATTCAGTTGACGGGCGTAGGCAGCCGCTACGTGGGCTACTTTATCGCCGGTTTTCTCTTTATTCTGGGTCTGTTTCCGATTGTCGGCGGACTGTTTCAGGCAATGCCTCAGCCTGTTTTAGGTGGTGCCACGCTGCTGATGTTTAGCTCCGTTGTGGCAGCTGGCATCAAGATTTTGCACACGGTTAATCTGAGTCGACGTAACACGCTGATTCTGGTGGTGTCTTTGGGGTTAGGCATGGGTGTAACGTTCGTCCCAGAAGTTTTGGAAAATACGCCTTACCTCATTCGCAGCGTCTTTTCTTCAGGGATTGCGACAGGTGGCATCGCCGCGCTGGTGCTGAACATGATTGTTCCTGGCGCAAGAGAATAGTTGCCTGTTGCAAAAGACTTTTCATTCCAGCGGCAGGGTAACTGTAACGACAGTGCCCTGCCTTTCTTTGCTGTCAATATGCCAATCTCCTTTATGCAGATCCACACAGACCTTGACGACCGCTAGCCCCAGCCCTGTGCCTGCGATTTCGCCAACGTTGCTGCCTCGCTCGAAGGCTGTTTGAATATCTGCTTGTTCTGCGGCTGGGATGCCAATGCCGCGATCGCGCACCTGTAAAACTGCTTGGTGAGCATCACATCGCAAACTCACCTCGATCAGACTATCTGCTGGAGAATATCTGGCGGCGTTAGACAGTAGATTGCCAAGCAGCGATCGCACTAGTTTCTTATCCCAGAAGGCTTTTTTTTTGGGCTCGCCCACTTCTGCCAAATCGCCCAAAAGCCGAATTGGCTGGCTAACTTCCCAGCGCATGTCATCAATGACCGCTTGGCAAAAAGCAACAACCTCCAATAGCTCCGGCGCAAATTCCAGCTTGCCAGCTTCCGCCCGGTTCAGCGTCAGCAAATCGATAATCTGCTGATTCATCTGCTCAGCGGTAGCGTGAATGCGCTCAAGGCTACGCTGCTTTTGTGCCTCTGAAAGGTGAGCATCGTTCACACGCAGCGATTCTGCCGAAACCAAAATCGTACTCAAAGGCGTTCGCAATTCGTGAGAAGCCATAGAGAAAAATCGCAGCTTTAGTTCGCTTAGGGTAACCGCGCGATCGAGTTCGTTTTGCAACCTACGTAGAAACAGCACCAGACACCCCGTCAGCAGAAGCCCTGTCAAGAGCGTGGCCCAAGTCGCATAGGGACGGCTAAGCGGGTAAGTATCAGCTGGAGAAAAAGAGACTAGCCACTGACGCTGCCCGATCTCTAGCGTGCGGGTGCAGTCTGTCGAACCAGGGCAGAGGGACAGCGGCTGAGCCGACTGCCCGCCGATGCGTTCATTCTCTGTTGCCAGTACGCTTTGCACCTCGGCGTCATAACGCCCCAAAAACTGCTCGGATATTTCAGCGTTCTGATCGGACAAGTCAAAGTCGATAGTAGCGCTCAATCCCTGTAGCGCCTCTTCTATCACCGCTGAGACCTGGAACACGCCCAGTAGAATGCCATCGAACTGAGCCTGTCGTACCGATTGCAAAGCAGGCGTCATTCCTGTTTGATAAAACGGCAGAATTACTAGAAATCCATATTGATTTTGCTGTTCTTGGACCAGACGGATTCGCCCTGTGGCATGAATCTCGCCCGTGTTTCGAGCAGATTCTATGGCGGCGGCTCTGGCGACATCGGAGTTTAGATCAAATCCAAAGGCGGCTTCGTTCCCGGCAAAGGGGGCTAGGTAGGTGACGGGTAGATAGTAGTCGCGATCGCCCGCTGGCATCAGGCGATCGCCTGGGCCCAGTTCAGTGATTTGAAAGTTTGAATAGCCTTCCGCTTGCAGCGTTTTCTCGTAGTCAGTACGCTCTGACAAGGTGACTAGCGGTGCCCACTCTAGCGCTTGAATGCCTGGATATTCTTGAAGCGATCGCGCTACAAACGCATCAAAAGATTGCCGCTCTACCACCCCCTCACTAACGCCATAGTAGTCACCCAAAAACGTCAAGACAGCCGTATACCGATTTAGACTGCGCTGCAACGCAACAGTCAAATTTTCAAGCTGCTGCTGAAATCGGTTGCGCTGCTGAGAAACTTCCCAACGATGAACAGATAAAGTGGCCACTACCGATAGCGCAACGCCGATGCCGATAGTAGCGTTCAGTACCAGCGCTCGACGAAAGGATAGCCTAGACATGCCATATTAACGCTTTCATACTCGATGACAAAGCACCCTTGTGCTAATGCGAAAAACAATACCGTTGGAAGACCTCTACCTAATCTAAATTCTCCGCACACATCTCAAAAAAGGCCCTTAGCTGCCCAAGTAAAATCGACATTTGGTTTGTACCCGACATCAGCGATTCGCTAACCTCGTTGTTGACATCAAGTCGATAGAACTTCCAGCCCTCTCCATTAGTGACAATGCCATAAGCGTTGATTAGCTTGCCTAACTTCTGATTCGTCCACTGGCACGCCTTCATTTCAACAAGGCACTGAGCTGCCCCCTGACGAAAATCATCCCGCTTCGCTTCTATCACGCAGACGAATGGCGCTTCTAGATAGGCTCTACGTTCAGCAATTAAGTAGTCGGCATTACCACAGACATCCGCGCCTTCTAGGTAAGCCCCTTTCCACACCTTCAGTCGGGAGATGCCCTCTAGTCCCTCATCACAGATAGCATCGATCAATAGCGTTTTAGAAACTTCAAAGTCTTCTAAGTCAAATTTTTGCAGTCTATTTAGTCGTTCTTGAAAGAAATCAGTAATTGGTACGGGCTCTGCCTCAATCGTCCAGCGCTTCAGCTCTGTAATACCTAGATACTTGCAAGCTTCCTTGTATGTAAAGCTTGAAAAACTCTTTTTTCGCTCTTTTGTGGTCAAAGACATTGCTGTAGCCAAAAGGACTGTAAGGCAATTCTAGTATGAAAGTCTGGGTATGCAGATTGCTCGAACAGTCAGGGCACGATAGTGCAAAGGCACTTGATGACAGGAAACTAACACCACTATGCTGGCAAGAATTTGGAGTGCTTCACTCATCGGGATTGATGCACTAAAAGTCGGTGTGGAAGTCGATCTCTCGGGTGGGTTGCCAGGGGTGGTGGTAGTGGGACTGCCTGATACCGCCGTACAGGAATCCAGAGAACGAGTAAGAGCAGCCCTGAAGAATGCGGGCTTTGAGTTTCCGATGCGTAAGGTGGTGATCAACCTGACGCCAGCGGATGTGCGTAAGGAAGGGCCAATCTATGATTTGCCGATTGCGATTGGAATTTTGGCAGCGTCTGAGACGGTGAAGCGCACTTGCTTAGATGACTATTTGTTTTTGGGTGAGATGTCTTTGGATGGGACTTTGCGACCCGTGGCAGGGGTGGTGGCGATCGCGGCTGCCGCTGGGCAACTGGGGCTAAAAGGTCTGATTATTCCGGCTGATAATGCCTACGAAGCTGCTGTTGTCCCTAATTTAGCGGTCTACGGCTTCAATCATTTGAGTGAGGTAGTGGACTTTCTCAATCATCCAGAGGCTGCGCAGCCTGTGCAGATGAGTGAGCCTGAAGCATTGTTGCGATCGCCCACTCCCGCCCTAGACCTATGCGATATCAAAGGCCAAGCCCAAGCCCGCCGCGCCCTAGAGATTGCAGCAGCCGGAGGACATAATCTCTGTCTTATCGGACCCCCTGGCAGTGGTAAAACTATGCTCGCGCAAAGACTGCCCGGCATCTTACCACCCCTGACTTTTGCCGAGGCTCTCGAAGTCACCCAAATCCACTCCGTTGCAGGCTTACTCAAAGAGAAAGGCCACCTCGTCAACCAGCGTCCCTTCCGCACACCACACCACTCTGCCTCCGGCCCTTCCTTAGTTGGCGGCGGCAGTTTTCCTAAACCAGGAGAGATATCCTTAGCGCACAGAGGTGTGCTTTTTCTCGACGAACTCACCGAGTTCAAACGCAGCGTCCTAGAATTTCTGCGTCAGCCGCTCGAAGATGGCAAAGTGACCATCACCCGCACCCGTCAGTCAGTCGAGTTCCCAGCCCAGTTCACCCTAGTCTCTAGCACTAACCCCTGCCCCTGCGGCTACTTTGGCGACACCGTCCAGCCTTGTACCTGCACCCCTCGCCACCGAGAACAGTACTGGGCCAAGCTCTCCGGTCCGCTAATGGATCGCATCGACTTACAGGTCATCGTCGGACGTCTAAAACCAGAAGAAGTCACTAGCCAACCAGAAGGCGAAGACTCGGCTACGGTCAGATCTCGTGTCGAAATCGCTCGCAAGCAGGCACAGTCAAGATTCAAAGATTCACCTGCGCTACAGTGCAATGCTGATATGGAGAGTCGTCATATTCGTCAGTGGTGTCAGTTCGACGAAGCAACTCGTCTGCTGATAGAAAACGCTGTCCGTAAGTTGGGATTATCTGCTAGAGCAACCGACCGCATTCTCAAAGTTGCTAGAACTATCGCTGACTTAGGAAATGCATCCGAGATAGAAACGAACCACGTAGCAGAGGCCATACAATATAGAACAATCGACAGAATGCAGTAACTTTCTGCCTAATTCCGTCCTTACAGCCAATAATCTGGCGTAATCCTATCCTTTCGACAGAAGGGTGCTGCCAGTCGTCACGGGTATCTTTGAGCGAGTAGTTCAAAGCTGCACAAGTCTAGAGTGTCAAAAATTTTGAGTTTCAAAAATCGGAACTTGTAGAGGAGTTAATTACCATGTTCGTTAGAAAAGGCATCTTCGGAGCGCTCAGCATGCTGCTGTTGGTAGCAGCCGCTCAGCTACCCGCCAAAGCACAAGTCGAAGCACAAGCCGAAGCACAAGTTGGAGCCCAGGTAGCGGCACAGGCGACTGCTCAAGATCTTGTTGAAGGCATTCAGGTCGTTGAAGGTATTCAAACTGTCGAAAGTACTCAAGCTGCTGAAGATGTTCAAGCTGTTGAAGGCAATCAGACTGAGACTGTGGCCGCTCAACCAGCAGTTGCACCCGCAGTTCCTGTGGAAGGCGCTGCTGCGCTGACATACCCCAATACAGGAGAGCCTCTAGAGCTAGCGCAGTCTCGTCGTCGCACTAGAAGGAGCGCATTGAACTCTAGCTTTATTGGTGGCGGAGTCGACATTGGCTACGCAGACGATTTCTCCTTCGCGGTCATCAGCAAGATTGCATTTGCTAATCGACTAGCCGTTCGTCCGTCCGTCTTGATTGGCGACGATGTTGCGGTGCTAGTGCCTGTGACTTATGACTTTAGACAGTACGCACCTGAAGCAGGCGGATTCCGGATTGTTCCTTATGGCGGTGTGGGCGCCGCCTACAGTTCTGGTGACGATGACTCTGACATCAATCTACTGCTATCAGCGGGTGTAGATGTACCAGTAAGTCGTCAAATCACAGTGAACGCGCAGGCCAACCTGGGACTGTTCAACGACACGGACTTTGGCGTGACCGTCGGCGCTGCTTACAACATCGGCAATCTTTTCTAGAGAAGATTTTCAGTAGATAGAAGATTTTCGGTAGATACAGGTCTTGTTGCCTAGTCTTCGAATGAACACCGCAGTACTTGGAGCTTGCCAGTATTGCGGTGTTTTGCGTTTGCTTCACCTTTCTCCGTTCTGATCGCTTGGGAATGATAGAGTACGCCGTTCTTGAGCAAATAAGTGAGTGCGATGTCTCCTAATCGCAATTCGGTAGCCGCCGATGAGCTAGCAGAGCTACGTAGAGCTTTTCAGGCTATCTGGAGTTACCCAGACTTTCGAGCGCCGCAAGGGGAGATTGCTTATGCGATTTTGAATGGGCAAGACATTATTGTTGTTATGCCGACGGGCGGCGGTAAGTCAGTGTGCTTCCAACTGCCTGCGTTGATGCAATCGGGTGTGACGCTGGTGGTGTCTCCTCTGGTGGCGCTGATGGAGAATCAGGTCCAGGAGTTAAGGGAAAAGCGATTGCCTGCGGCGGCGCTGCACAGTGAATTGGGCAAGCGAGCGCGATCGCATACCCTTCACCTCCTCGCCCAAAACCGTCTCCGCCTCCTTTATCTCTCCCCCGAAACCCTACTCAGCAAACCAGTTTGGGAGATTCTCTGTCAGCCCCAGGTCAAGATCAACGCGCTGGTACTCGACGAAGCCCACTGCCTAACTCAGTGGGGCGATAGCTTTCGGCCCACGTATCGACGGCTAGGCGCAGTACGCTCAGCGTTGCTGAAGACAAAGCCTAGTGGATCGAGAATGGCGATCGCAGCTTTCACCGCCACCGCCGACCCAGTTACCCAAACAGCACTACACACCGTTCTACGACTACAAAAGCCCAAAATCATTCGTCTCAATCCCTACCGCAGCAATCTCCACCTCGCTGTTCAAACCATTTGGACCCCGAAAGGTCGCAAGCAAGCTCTGCTAAAGTTTGTCCAGCGTCAAGGCAAGCGGTCCGGTCTCATCTATGCTCGCACCCGTCGCGGCACCGAAGCACTCGCTAAGTGGTTCGGTGCCAAAGGCTACTCTGTTAAGGCGTATCACGGCGGACTCTCTGCCATGCGGCGACGCCAGATAGAGTCAGAATGGATCGAAGGAAAGTGTCAATTCGTGGTCTGTACGTCGGCATTTGGCATGGGTATCAACAAGCCTGACTGTCGGTTTGTTGCCCACTACGAAGTGCCTAGCCTAATTTCTGAATACGTCCAGGAAGTCGGGCGTGGTGGGCGTGACGGACAAGCAGCTGTAGCCCTTTCACTCGTGAGTGAGCCGACTGGACTGCTCGCACCAGAAGACAAGCAGCGCTGGAAGTTCTTCGAGCAAAAAGCGCAGGCGCTTCAGCGCTCAGCCCGACAGCTAGTGAAGCAGATCCCGGCATCTGGGAATATCGACGATGTCCGCGCTCAGTTTAAAGAAGGCGATCAGGCGCTGGCGCTACTGCATCGAGATGGACAGTTGCGGTGGCGTGATCCCTTCAACTATCAAATTCGGTCCGGTCGCTCAGCGAAGGCAGAACGGCCTGTCTCATCTGTAGCGGTGATGCGACGATATTTGTTTACCAAACGCTGTCGCTGGCAGGTGCTGCTGGAAGAATTTGGGTTCCAGGAAGAGGCTAGGTCGATGCGGTGCGGGAAGTGCGATCGCTGTCGTGCTGCGAAGTCATCGAGTCTGATCGCTAAAGAAGATTAAGCAAATGTTTCTACCGAACGGAGCGCAAGCTGAGCTAGGTGAAAAGTTAGAGCGTTACTGCTTGAATCCTTTTCATACAAAGGGTAAGGATAAGGCCGCACTATTCAAAAAACGTCTGGGGATTACACTAGAGAATAAGCAAATTCTAGAGGAAGCCCTTCTAGATTCCGCACTTCATGGAGAGGCTGTACTCAGGAAAAGCGATCGGTACGGTACCTATTACAACACTGGTTTCTTAATTCAGACAGTCGTCGGTGAATCGTGGGTACTTGGTTGCTGGATTGTTCGCTGTGACGAGGACTTTCCAAGGCTGACAAATACTTATCCAATTAGGAAGTGGTAGGTGGTCAATGAAAATTAATGAATACGATGTTGTTGCCCTCACAGAAGATCACACGGCGACGCACGCGCATACCCAGCAAGCACTTATGTTACGTCGCGGGCAAGTAGGGACAATTTTGATGATTTTTCAGGATCAGAACGTATTGATTGACTTTGCAGATAGCACTGGACAGACTTACGCAATGGAGACTGTCTCAATAGAGAAGATCATGCCTTTGCTACACGAACCAGTCGTAGCGGTTGCGTGAGAGTTGAGATCGAAGGCGACTTCGTGAGCCCTATCGTCAGATCATCTAAATAGTTTCTGCGCGCTTCTCGTCACTAGTCATCACTAATTCGCTGTCAGAATTCTCTGTATCTGTGACTGCGCTAGAAAGATCAGGGATAGTAACCGATACTTCTGACTTAGCGATAGTGGATGTCTCTGCTTTCTCGGAGAAGCCCCAAGCGAAAAGGCCGAAGATGACGCTAACCATGACCCATTCTGGGGGAACGAGGGCTGGGTCAATCACGCGGACGATTAGGCGTAGACCAACGATGGCAACAGTGACAAACCCGGCGTCTTCTAGATGGACGTAGATAGCTAGCCAGCGGATAAAAAGTCCGGCCATAAAGCGTAGAGCGATGATGCCAATAGTGCCACCAAGCAGGACAATCAGGACGTCTTTGGAAAGAGCGATCGCAGTGGTTACACTGTCCAAAGAAAATGCTAAATCAGTCAGCGCAATCGTCGGAATCGCTCTCCACAATGAACTAAATCTCGGTCCGGCGTCTTCGTCTGCGCCATCTTCGCTGGTAAAAAAGTGCTGATAGACCAACCAAAGTAAGTAGACCGCGCCTGCAATCTCGAACTGCCAATACTTAAGCACCCAG
>JBCCOH010000047.1:0-35582 GCA_039111275.1 Cyanobacteria bacterium P01_D01_bin.1
ACTAACCGCGCTGGTAAGTACAGCAACATTCTAGCTACCTTCAACGACGAAACAGACGTTCTCAACTGGTCTTCTACTTTTACTCGCAAGAACAACCAACTCTCCGACGGTGCATGGTTGGTTCTTAGCGATGGTGAGAACCCTAAGAACAACGTCGATGAGTACGCCATCATGTACCTAGATGCTGCGAACGAAAAGGTCTCTATCTATAACTACGATGGTCGCAACAAGGCCAGCAGCTACGAGACCGAAGACTTCCTTGGCTCTACTGCGCTGAACGTCATCAGAAACGGCAATGACGAAGTGACTTTCGAGTTTAGCCTAGACGCAACTGACATCAACAACAACACTAACTACGGCCCAGACTGGAAAGGTATCGCCTTTGGTGAAGAGATTGGCATCTGGTTCCACAACACAGCTGGACTTCACACAAGCTATGGCGCAAACGGCGAACTGCTCGAGTTCAACTCTCGCAGAAGCGGCTGGTACGACACTACTAAAGGGCTTCCTACTATAGTATCGGCGGCCAGCGTTCCTGAGCCAGGCAGCGTAGCTGCACTAGCAGTCTTCGGCGTTGCCGCTGCAACTAAGCTACGTAAGCGCGTTGGCTAAGCTATTTTCTCCGTCCACTTTACAAGATTCTGCGCTTCTAGCCTTTTGCTTTTGTGAATAGTGGAAATATCTATTAGACGAAGAGTGGTGTTCGCGCATTTGGGCTAACCATAGCATCTGTCGAGTTGCTTAGGACAATTTTGCTGGTCAGAACTGTTACGTTTTAACAGGCAACTCGACTAGCGAATGTCCTAACACATCAGGACATTCGCCATACCTGTTCAAATGCAATCCTCAGGAGAAGTGATGTTCTCCTGAGGATTTTCTTATTAGCTCCAGTCTTCTCCTTTCTTTAGCCAGGTCGGCTTGAATACAGACTCGCTTTGATGAATGGCCCTGGTCTTGGCAAACAGTTCGTCTTCGCTCAGTCCTAGCTTTGAGAGCATTTTGTCTAGGTCAGTTTGAATATCGCGAGCCCCCTGGAAGCCGTCGTAGCGTACTCGCAGTCTGGCCAGTTCTGCTAGGTTCAAACTATCTGCCGGACCTGACATAATTGAATTGAGCGTCTCACGGTCTTTCTTGTACTGAGGATGAAGATAGTCTTTGCTGCTGGTCATGTTTTTTCTGTTGTTAGAGAGAATTTAAGATATCGGCATGGTGTTGTATGTGATCGCCTACGAATGTTGAGATAAAGTGATAGCTGTGGTCGTATTTCGGCTGCTGTCTTAGAATCAGCGGCTGACCTGTTTGTTTACAGGCTGCTGCAAACACTTCCGGGAGCAGCTGTCCGGCGGCTAGGAACTGATCGGCTCTGCCTTGATCTATCAGAATAGGTGCGCGGTTACTATCTCCTTTTTCTTTTACAATTTCTGTTGCATCATACATTGCCCACTGCGTTCGGTCTTCTCCTAGATATCCAGTGAAAGCCTTTTGACCCCAGGGGCATTGAGATGGGGCCGCAATCGGTGCAAATGCAGAGATTGATGCGTATTTGTCAGGATTTTTTAGGCCACAGATCAAAGCGCCGTGTCCACCCATCGAGTGCCCAAAAATACCCGCTCGGCCTGAATGCGCTGGCAGCGTTTTGGCAATCAGCGCAGGCAGCTCTATCGTCACGTAATCATACATCTGATAGTGCTTTGCCCACGGTTCAACCATCGCGTTCAGATAAAACCCCGCCCCTGAGCCAAAATCCCAATCGTCGTCTTCACCTGGAATGCTGACACCGCGAGGGCTGGTATCGGGGGCGACTAGAATCAACCCACGTTCGGCAGCGTAGCGCTGAGCGCCAGCTTTCTCAACAAAGTTCTTTTCTGTACAGGTCAGTCCAGATAGATAATAAAGCACTGGAACTGGTCTAGAGTCTGCTTGTGGCGGTACGTACACCGCTAAACTCATGTCGCAGTTGCACACGTCTGAATGATGGCTGTAAAACCGGGTTGTTCCACCGAAGCTTTGGGTACGTGACTTTTCTTCTAGATTCATTGAAAGATTGCTCGCGGATGCGCTGTTTCCTGGTCTAGTGAATCGATTCAAGCCTCTAATCGTATAGAACTACTAATCGTATAGAACTACGCTACGAATAGATTCGCCGCGATGCATTAGGTCGAAGGCATTGTTGATTTCTTCTAAGGGCATGGTGTGAGTAATTAGATCGTCAATGTTGATCTTGCCGTCCATGTACCAGTCCACAATTTTGGGGACATCGGTTCGGCCTCTAGCACCGCCAAACGCGCTGCCTTTCCAGATGCGCCCGGTCACTAGCTGAAAGGGGCGTGTGCTAATTTCTGCGCCTGCTTCGGCTACGCCGATAATGGTGCAGACGCCCCAGCCCTTGTGGCAGCACTCTAGCGCTTGACGCATCACATTCACATTGCCAATACATTCAAATGAGTAGTCTGCGCCGCCGCCTGTGAGCTCTACTAAGTGAGCTACTAGATCGCCTTCGATTTCGTGTGGATTGACGAAGTGGGTCATGCCAAATTTCTCTGCAATCGCCCGTTTCTCTGAATTCAAATCGACGCCCACAATCTTGTCAGCACCGACCATCTTCGCACCTTGAATCACGTTCAGCCCGATTCCACCAAGACCAAAGACCACCACATTCGCCCCCGCTTCCACCTGCGCGGTAAATATCACCGCTCCGATCCCAGTGGTCACGCCACAGCCGATATAGCAAACCTTATCAAACGGCGCATCAGAGCGAATCTTCGCTAATGAAATCTCGGGGACTACCGTATAGTTTGCAAACGTGGAGGTGCCCATGTAGTGATAGATTGGCTCCCCTTTGAAAGAAAAGCGGCTAGTTCCGTTCGGCATTACTCCTTTGCCCTGTGTGGCTCTCACCGCCTGGCATAGGTTCGTCTTCTGGCTGAGGCAATAGGCACACTGCCGACATTCCGCAGTGTATAAGGGAATAACATGATCGCCAGGCTTGAGGCTTTTGACCTCTGGCCCGACCTCTCGCACAATTCCCGCGCCCTCATGACCTAAGATTGAGGGAAATATCCCTTCGGAATCCTTGCCCGACAGCGTGTAGGCATCGGTATGACAGATTCCAGTCGCCTTGATTTCGACTAGCACCTCACCTGCTTTTGGCCCTTCTAACTGCACCGTCTCAATCGTTAGAGGCTGATTTGCTTCGAAGGCAACGGCGGCTTTCACGTCCATAAGAAGTCACTGGCTCTTATGCCAGGTAGTTTTGACTGAGGGTTCTATGCTGAATATTATCGAGCAAAACTCTATTGGCGCTACTCGATTGAGACATAAATCAAAGCAGTTGTATTGGCGGTTGATAATACACGACTGCGACTCCTACTTGCTGGCACTGCTGATAGCTGTTTTGATCTGTTGCAGTTTCTCTTTTGCTGTACCGCTATCTAAAATTGATTGTGCCAGCTCAAATCCTTGTTCCAAACTTTCTGTCCGGCCAGATTGCCATAGATAAAAGCCACTGTTCCAAACAGCAGAACGGCTAATTTCATTGGGCTTGCCAATGAGCGCTGCCTGATAGTCCAAGCAGAGTTCTTCGAGCGAGATTAGCGCTGGATCGCGTCCATTAAAGCCATAGTCTCGAGGATGAAGTAAGAGTCGTTCAGCGTTTAGCATGCCTTCTTTTAGGCGATTGAGACTGATGATAGCGGTGCGATCGCGCGCAATATCGCAGCTTCCTTCGAGTCCTTTCACGGTGGTAAAAAACTCGATTCCTCGCTCGGTAAACGCGATCTGTGTTCTTTCTTCGGTCGGCGGATGAACATAGCCGCTGATCACGTTCTGGCGGCCTGCGTAAGGCGACCACATAATTTCTACGGTGGCCAGCGTTGGCCGTTTGCCGATCTGCTCGCGGTACTCGACTAGTGCTTCGGCCAGGGGAAACAGCGCTGGTTGATAGACAAAGCCTAGTCCCGTTTGCGCAAAGACGCTCTGTACCTGTTCGAGCGTAGTCAGCTCGTCCCAGTCGAGCCCGAGAGATTTAAAGACTCTGATCAAAGAAAGGCCGTGCTTAGTCGGCATTTCGCTGCTGCCGTGGAGGACGACGGGTGCATCAGCAGCAACCATAATCAGTGCGGTCAGTGGATTGATCGGCGCGGTGCGCGATCGCCCGTCGTAAGGATTGCAAAAAACAGTGACCAAATATGGACTCTCGATATCGCCTAGCCGAGGGCCAAGCGCATCGTAGGTATCTAGCATGCCTGCTAGCTCGGTTGGGGTGGGCCTTTTGATCCGCTGAGCGATCATGAACGCGCCGATCTGTGCGGATGTAGCGGTCTGTTGCAACATCATTTCGGTGGCGATCGCCGCTTCTTCTCGACTCAGAGATTTAGACGTGTGAGCACCGCTGCCTACTTTCTTGAGCAGGTCTCTAAACAGAATGTGTTGTTTATTCGTCAGTCGGCTGCTCATAGGCATAAAAGCGGCGGCAAGAAAGCGGAAAAAAGGGGCTAAGAGGACAGTTTGGAGAGCAGGCGATCGCCTTCTGGCATCCTGATCTTATTCTTGAGGTTGTTCTTTGTGAGAATCTCTAAATCTGGATCAGACTCACCTAGCGGCGCGAGATTGCCAATCTGAGAGAAGCAGTCGGCAGCTTGTTTGGCAACCAGGTCACAAAACTGCTGAATAGGGGGGATCATCAGCCGATCGTGAGTGGTGACCATCACAACTTTGCGCAGCAAGACAGGTTCACCAATTGGACGCACTACCAATTCTGGATCGCGACGGCTATCGGTCAGCGCCGACTGCGGCAATAGTGCGACTAGATTCCCCTGACGCACAATTCCTCTAAAAGCGTCTAGCGTATTGAGCTCTAAGGCAACCTTTAGCTCCTGGCCATGTTCTCTAAACTGGGCTTGGACCACGCGCTGCATGCCGTACCCATCTTTGAATACGACCTGGGGGAAACAAGCAATCTCGGACCAGGGCACCACATCATACTCGGATAAAGGATGTCCGACGGCCATCAGCAGCTCTACAGGCTCCTCGTATAAGGGGGTAACAACCATTTCCTGGTTACTGGTCAGCAGCGGATTGTGCATGACAATCGAGATATCCACTAGGCCATCGCGCAAGACTTTGAGGGCGCGATCGCTTCCCAGCGCAGTCACCCGCAGCTGCACATTGGGATGGTTCTGGCAAAACTGAGTCACAATCGGCGGCAGCAGATAGGCGCAGACAGAGTGAATGCCCGATACGCACAGCTCAGTTTGCTTGCCATTGACCAGATCTTCTATCTCTTGCTGAGCCTGAGCCCATTCTTTGCAAATACGCGTAGCTCTCGTCTGCAGACTGTTCCCGGCTAATGTCAGCTTGGCCTGCCCAGTCCGATGAAACAGCGGCACACCTAGGTCATCTTCTATAGAGCGTACCTGCCTGCTGATAGTCGACTGTGTGACCCCGCACTGACGGGCAGCAGCTTGAAAGCTACCCGTATCGGCGACTGCTAAGAAAGCCTGTAACTGTTCTAAACGCATAAGAGCCTAATGAGAGAACAAAAGCTATGCAACTCCATAGAAGAGCCTACCTCAATCACGTAAAATGCATGCCCTAATGTAAAACATGCAACTTTATGGTTTTGTAAGGGTTGTTACCTGGGGTGAAACGATCCAATTTGAGTAGAGCCGCTGCATGAAATTTACTGACGCTTACCAAGTTCTCAAACTTTCCCTCACCTTATTTTTCGTTTCGACAGAGTTGTTTTTGTCCGCTAGATAGTCCTGAAGCTGAGCCTTTGCACTTTCACGGTTGATTTGATCAAGCGCACTGAGCGCGTGAATCTTGATTTGCTCGTTCGAGCTAGCCAACAGAGGAATAAGCACTTCGATAGCGGCTATCTCACCGAGACGTGCTAAGGCCGAGATAATCGCTCGCTTAAGTTCGGCACTGGGCTGATTGAGGTCGTCTGCCGAGACGTCAGTAGCGAACTCGTCCGCGTGCATCTGGAGCCAGTCGATTAGCGGCTGAGCGGCTTGGATTTTGAGACTGGGATTGTGCGTTTGTCCTAGCGCTTTGGCAATCTCTGGTTTTACGGCTGGCATGATTAGCGGTGTGCCCTGTCGGAATGCGATCGCCAGTGACTGAATGGCTTCGTCGCTATCTATCCAGCCAAGCGCTCGAACAATAGTTACCTTGACAGGGGTCGCGACTGGTTGCATCAGGGCTTCCCCTAGGGCGATTGCTGCGTTTTTGGTACCTAATCTGCCTAGTGCGATCGCGCTTTCTTTTGCAATCTGATGATTTTTGGAGAGCAAGCACCACCGCAGCGGTCCGACTAGATCGGTATGGGGCAGTAGATCGCTGCGACGTCCAAGCGTACGAATTGCTTCTATACAAGTGGCCGCATCCGCCTCGGCGCTACTCTCTTCTAGAGCGGCGAGCAGAATCGGCGTGATGCGAGCATCGTGAAAGCTGCCCAGTGCTTCGATCGCGATCAGGCGAAGCGTTGGGCTGTCGTCTTTAGCCACGCTGAGCAGCGGCTCTATCGTCGCGCTGCGGCGAATGCAGGCCAGCACCCTAGCCGCTAGGACGCGCCGTTCTATAGGATGACGCCGATCTAGCAATTCGCTGACTGTCTCGATCGCGCTACGACCAATATCAGTAAGCGCCTTGCAAATCTCTACTTGAAGGTCTTCGTTTTGGGTGGTGGTCAATAGTCGGGCGATCGCCTCAACCACCTCAATGTGATCAAACCGACGAAGAACGCGAACTAGAAACCACTGAATATCTGGGTTTGTGGCCGTTTGCAGATGGTTGATCAAGTAGGGAATCGAGCGATCGCCCCACTGAGCAATTTGCTTAGAGAGCTGTTTGGCACTCTCCCACTGCGTGTGGAAATCATCTTCTTCGAGGTGTGCGATCGCCTGATCGATTGCATCCTCGACAGACTTTTCTTCGACAGACTTTTCTTCGACAGATTTTTCTCCGGCAGACTTTTCAGAAGGTGAGCTGTTGAGCACAGTGCGCTCTGTCGAAGAGACTGGTTTCACAGGCGGCATAAATCGCGTTATTAGAAGAACATATAGAATAGCAGTTGCCATAGGTATAGCTTCTGTAGACACAGCGCTAATCGGCTACCATCTGCAAGATCATCGGCAAAATTTCGAATGCAACAGTACAACCTAGCTCTAAAGTAAAGCCCTAATCTCGTTTTGCTAATCATAAAACTGCCCAGCGCTAGTTCGTTCAGCCACCCACAAGAAACGCATAAGGATTATGCAGAAAGCGCCAGAAAAGCCGATTGACAATGCAAAACCGTAGTGAATAATACAAAACGGAGCAGAAGATTTTCATATGTTTGGTTCAACTCAACAGCAAATGAGTTAGACGAAACCCTAAAACGGTTCCTTATAAGCGTGGTGGGTAGGCGCAGCAGTTGTCATTCGATTGATGTGTCTACCACTTTCCTCTCGTTTTGGTCTTGTTGCTTTAGCAAAGAGACAGTCGGTAGGTTTCGACACTCGATTTTTAATATTTGGATAGAGCATGGTTGCTTCACCAAGCGTTGTAAAGAAAGCAGAAAAGAAGAATAAGTTTGAGAAGTACAAAGCTGAAAAGGATGGCTTGGCCGTTAAGGGTGAGCTGGGCAAGTTCGCTGAGATGGGCTGGGAAGCAATCGATAAGACGGACTTGACTGGCAGGCTGAAGTGGTTAGGCGTGTTCTACAGAGAAGTTACCCCTGGTAAGTTCATGCTACGGATGCGGATGCCCCACGGTGTACTTTCTAGCCACAAGATGCGTGTGCTAGCCGAGATTGTTCAGCGCTATGGTGATGACGGCTGCGCCGATATCACGACCAGGCAAAACTTGCAGCTGCGCGGCATTCGCTTAGAGGATATTCCAGAGATTTTTAAGCGCTTCGAGCAGACTGGCCTGACCTCTATGCAGTCTGGAATGGACAATGTTCGCAACATTACTGGTTCGCCCGTTGCAGGGATTGCCGCAAACGAGCTACTCGATACTCAAGGACTAGTGATTAAGGTCCAAGATATGATTACGAACAACGGCGAGGGCAATTACGACTTTACTAACTTGCCTCGCAAGTTCAACATCGCTATCGAAGGTAGTCGTGAAGATTCAATTCACTCAGAGATCAACGATATTGCCTTTATCCCAGCCTTTAAAGATAGCGACGAAAGCAGCGAGCTAGGTTTCAACGTTTTGGTCGGCGGTTTCTTCTCGGCGCGTCGCTGCGAATCCGCTATCCCCCTCGATGTCTGGGTTCCAGCTGATGACACAGTTGTTGAAATCTGCCGAGCTATTCTAACGGTGTTTAGAGACAAAGGCTCTCGCGGCAACCGTCAGCAGACCCGGCTAATGTGGCTAATCGAAGAGATGGGTCTAGACAACTTTCGCACTGCTGTGGAACAGCAGATGAATGCAACGCTCGCACCCGCCGCGCCAGAAGATGCCATTACTGAAGAGGGTAAGAGCGATCATCTAGGCGTACATGCCCAAAAACAGCCGGGTCTGAACTATGTCGGTTTGCATGTGCCCGTAGGTCATATCTTCGCAGACGATATGTTCGAGTTCGCTCGCCTAGCTGAAGTATACGGCAACGGCGAGATTCGCCTGACGGTTGAACAGAATGTGATCATTCCAAACATTCCAGACTCTCGCCTTGGAGCCTTCCTAGAAGAAGTCCCAGTGAAGAAGTTTTCAATCGATCCTGCGCCACTTTCTCGATCTTTGGTGTCTTGCACGGGCTCTCGCTTCTGCAACTTTGCCATTATCGAAACCAAACAAAGGGCGCAGGCGCTGAGCGAAAAGCTCGATTCGCTGCTGACGGTCGATCAGCCGGTGCGAATGCACTGGACGGGCTGTCCAAACTCTTGCGGGCAGCCGCAGGTGGCCGATATCGGCTTTTTGGGAACCAAAGCGCGTGTAGATGGCAAATCGGTAGAAGCCGTAGACATCTATATGGGGGGGCAAGTTGGCAAACATGCCAAGCTCGGCGAGCGGGTGATGAAGGCAGTTCCTTGCGAAGACTTGGAATCAGTCCTGACCAATTTGCTCACAGAGAAATTCGGCGCTGTAGCCAAATAGCCTACGGCAGCCACAGCAATCCCAAACCTTGGGAAGTCCCGGCCTGACATCTGTTATCAGCGTGTCGGGCCACAAAAAAGAAGCCAGAGGGTAGCAGTTGCGGCGACCCAAAGGCTTCGATCTTATCCGTTTTGATTCGGACCTTTCCAAATCAAAACGTCTGTATACATAGGAGCATAGCGCAAGATGATCGGAGAGTTGTTTACGAAAGCAACTCAAGGCAGGTATAAGATTCTTCACCTGACTTGGTTTGCCTTCTTTTTATCGTTCGTGGTGTGGTTTAACTTCCCACCGTTTGCAACAACAATTGTTCAAGAATTTGGATTAACCCCTGCTCAGGCAGGCACAATTGGCCTGTGTAACATTGCCTTGACGGTTCCAGCTAGGATCATTATTGGCATGTTACTAGATAAGTTTGGGCCTCGCATCACTTACGCCTGTTTGCTGGTTTATTCCGCGATTCCCTGTTTAATCTTTGCAACGGCAACGAGCTTTAACCAGCTAGTAGTTGGCCGCTTGCTAATGGGTATTGTCGGTGCGGGCTTCGTGATCGGCATTCGCATGACCGCGGAGTGGTTCCCGCCCAAAGATGTGGGCACAGCAGAAGGGATCTATGGTGGCTGGGGTAACTTTGGCTCTGCCTTCTCTGCCTTCACCATGGTTCTGATTGCAATGGCACTAAGCTTCTTGCCTGGTTCCTTCGCCTTTTCTGAGCCTAAGCCTTTCATCGTGCTGGGAATGTCGTTTAGCAGTGAGGTGCTCAACTGGAGAGCGGCGATCGCAGGTTCCGGTATCTTTGCAGCCCTATACGGCATCTTCTACTACTTCAACGTCACTGACACACCGCCTGGTAAAGTCTATCGCAGACCGAAGAGCGCTCGCGGCATCGAAGTAACAACCGTGCGTGACTTCTGGTTCCTGATGGCAATGAACGTGCCTTTGACTGTTATCTTGATGGTGCTCGCATGGCGCTTGCAGAAGGTTAACTTCTTGTCATCTAGCGGTATGGTGATTGCCTGGATTGGCCTACTTGGTCTCTATGCTTTTCAGTCTTACAACTGCTGGGTTGTCAACAAAGATTTGCTCTCTGGACGCAAAACATACCCGGCTGAAGACCGCTATCGGTTCAAGCAGGTGGCGCTATTAGAGCTCACTTATATTGTGAACTTTGGATCAGAGCTAGCGGTGGTGACAATCCTGCCTGCTTTCTTTGAGGGTACGTTTAATCTCAATCCAGCGGTTGCCGGAATGATCGCAGCTAGCTATGCGTTTATGAACCTGGTTTCTCGTCCGGGTGGCGGTATCATCTCCGACTCTGTCGGTAGCCGTAAGTGGACAATGGCGGTGCTGCTGATCGGTATGGGCATTGGCTACCTAGTCTTTAGCACGGTCGGCAGTGGTTGGCCAATCGCGGCGGCTGTTGTCCTGGTTATGATCTGCTCGTTCTTTGTACAGGCCGCAGAGGGCGCTACCTTTGCTCTAGTCCCTCTAGTCAAGCCTCGCATCACAGGTCAGGTTGCGGGCAACGTGGGTGCCTATGGCAACGTGGGTGCGATCGCCTATCTCACCATCCTGCTACTCCTCAAAGAAGCCCTGGTTCCCGCTGGCGATGGCCTCGACCCTGCGGTAGTAGCCGCTGGTACAGCCGCTGCGAACTCTGCCTTCTTCCAAGTGCTTGGGATAGCAGGTCTGATTGTCGGCTTCCTCTGCGCCTTCTTCCTGGATGAACCTGCCAACTCCTTTGCAGATGCTCATGCAGATGAAGAAGTCGCAGTTCCTGTAGCGCCTAACCCATCCGTGATGGGCTAAGCGGCAAGCGAGAGCTGTTGACAGTTCATTAGAGTCCATCTAATAAGAAGGGGAGCGCCAAACCAGTCGTTCCCCTTCTGTCTGTCAATCCTGACTTATCAAATTGGCTTGTCAAACTGGCTTATCAAACTGGCTTACCAGCAGTCTCAAACGCTAATCATAAAACCTGTAAACATTCCGACTGTGTATCGACATTATCTGACGACAGTGCCAATGGAATGTCAAGCTAAGGGATCAGGTTAAAGGAGATTAAAAGTTGCCCCATTTTAATAATCCGTCCTCTAAAAAATCTTTATCTACAAAGACACTGTGCCCCTATTGCGGTGTGGGCTGCGGATTGGAAGTGTTTCCACCAGCCCGGGCTGGTCGAAAAATTACGCGCGATCATGAGGGGCGTCCGATCTGGCAGGCTGTCGGTGACAAAGCCCATCCTTCTAGCAAGGGGCAAGTCTGTATCAAAGGCGCATCAGTCGGCGAATCTCTCAACAAAGATCGGCTCACCATACCGATGATGCGCGATTCCTTGGACCAACCGCTTCAGCCAGTTAGCTGGGAGAGTGCGCTAGAGCGAATTACCTCAAAAATTCGGCAATCAATCGCCCAACGCGGCCCAGATTCTATCTGTATGTACGGCTCGGGCCAGTTTCAAACAGAAGATTATTACACTGCTCAAAAGCTGATAAAGGGATGCATTGGCACCAACAACTTTGATGCGAACTCGCGGCTGTGCATGTCTTCGGCAGTCGCTGGCTACACCCAGAGCTTTGGCTCAGACGGTCCTCCCTGCTGCTATGACGATCTAGAAGCAACAGACTGCGCATTCCTCATTGGGACAAACACTGCCGATTGCCATCCGATTGTTTTTAATAGACTCAGAAAGCACCACAAAAAGAACAAAGATGTCAAACTGATTGTTGTCGATCCGCGCCGCACCGACACGGCAAAGGAGGCGGACCTGCATCTAGCAATTAGGCCGGGATCTGATATTGCCCTGCTAAACGGCATTGCCTATCTACTGATTCGCTCACGCCAGCACGACCCGGTTTTTATTGACTACTGCACAGATGGGTTTGCTGACTATGCGCAGGTGGTCTCTCACTATCCGCCCGAACGGGTCGCACAGCTATGCGGGATTGCGATCGCCCAGGTCGAGCTAGCAGCCAAGCTGTGGGGCGAATCGCAAAACGTCCTGTCGCTATGGTCGATGGGCGTCAATCAATCGACTGAAGGCACCGCCAAAGTCCGTACGATCATCAACCTGCATCTGATGACTGGCAATGTTGGGCGAGCGGGCGCAGGGCCGTTTTCTCTAACGGGGCAGCCCAACGCCATGGGAGGGCGAGAGGCGGGCGGACTTGCCCACATTCTGCCGGGCTATCGACTGGTCAAAAATCCCGATCACCGTCAGGTTGTTGAAAAGGCTTGGAAGCTACCGCCAGGCAGCATTTCAGCTGAGCCTGGCATGGCAGCTTGGGATATGATGCTGGCGCTAGAGCGCGAAGAGATCGGAGTGATGTGGATTGCCGCGACCAATCCGGCCGTGAGCATGCCAGATATCAAGCGGACGCAGGCAGCGCTGCGAAAGTCTCCGTTTACCATCTGTCAAGATGCCTACTATCCGACCGAAACCGCCGCCTATGCCCATGTGGTGCTGCCAGCGGCGCAGTGGGGAGAAGCCTCTGGGGTAATGACTAATTCTGAACGAGTCGTCACATTTTGTCCGGCGTTCCGTAGGCCAGTCGGCAAGGCCAAAGCAGACTGGGAAATTTTTGCTGAAGTTGGTCGTCGGTTAGGATTTGAGCGACAGTTTGACTTTGCCGATGCGAGCGTGGTGTATGACGAATTCGTGGCGCTAACAGCGGGCCGTCTATGCGATATGAGCGGGCTGAGCCACGAGCGACTAGCAGCAGCTGGGCCAGTCCAGTGGCCTGCGCCAATCTGTGAGACAGACGAGACCGCTGCTGATAAGTTTGACAAGCGGCTGTACACCGATTTTCATTTTTTGACGGCGAACGGACGGGCAAAGTTTGCGGCATTTCATCTCAAAGGATTAGCAGAGCCACCGGACGACCAGTTTCCGCTGGTGCTGACAACGGGGCGCTTGCTGGGCCACTGGCATACGCAAACGCGCACGGGCAGAATCAAAAAGCTCGTAGCTAAGCATCCGCGTCCGGTACTAGAGATCAACCCCAAAGATGCGCAGCACTTGCGGGTACAGTCAGGGGACTGGGTGGAAGTGCGATCGCGCCGCAGCGCCGCTAAACTTCCTATCCTGGTTACCCAAAACATCCGCCGAGGCACCGTATTCATGCCCATGCACTGGGGCTTCCTCTGGGCCACAGACGCAGAGGTCAACGCCCTTACTCACCCAGAAGTCTGCCCGATCGCGCTACAGCCAGAGCTAAAAGCCTGCGCCGTGCATCTAGTACCGATTGCCGCCCCAGCCGAACAGGCTCCGCCCGAAACTGCCTTACAGTTGCTGGCAATGGTGCAGCCAACCCAATCAACCGTCAAACAGACCGTTAGCGCTGGGCGAGGCTAACACTACTCCATGAAGAGCGCGGACTTTCTGACGACTAAGCTGGCGGCTAGGGAGATGAGTCTTCAAGGTCACAACAGATCCTCTTATCAAAGCCCTCCCTAGCATGTAGCTCTATCATATCGGGCTGCTGCGCGTGAAGCCGCTGACTGCTATGACGTATAAATACTCAAGCCTGTAATAATGAGCAGGTGTTCTCTAGCGGTGGCATTGATCCAGAGGTGAAAAAATTCATTCGCAATCATCTTAGCGATGAGGGTTTCATGCGGAACATTGGCCGATTCGAGAGCTGGGTTTCGAAGCTGCTTTCAATCGCGATGGTACTAGTAGTCATCGCAATTATCTTTGATCTATTTGTGTACCTGTTCACATCTCTAAGCATAGAGATGCTAGATGAAACGCGCGATCCTATTGCCTTCTTCGGTCGTACGCTGCTGGATGTCTTTGGCCTTTTTTTGAGCGTTCTGATCGCTTTGGAAATCTTAGAGAACATTACCGCCTACCTGAAAAAGCATGTCGTGCAAGTAGAGCTGGTGATTGTGACCTCGCTGACGGCGGTAGCGCGTAAGATCATCATTTTGGATCTAAAGGAGGTCTCGGGTGTGAGTTTGATTGGGCTGGCGATCGCAATTTTAGCCCTGTCTATTAGCTACCTCATCGTTAGAAAAGTCCATGCAGATAGACCTTCTTAGGTATTTGTGAGAAATTGACACATCTGTTTACAAAAACTGCACTATTATTAATAAATAGTTGAAACAGAGGTCAGTCAATGACACACACTCCTTCATATTTGATAAAAGCATCCCTTGCTGCTCTATTCAGAGCGACTGCTGTAGTCGCTATTGCATTTGCTGTTGTGTTCACTGGGTTTGCTGGTAACGCCATGGCATACAATATCGACTACGGCATGGACCAGGCTCGCGGCGCAAAGACCATTGAGTACTACGGTGAGTCCTATGGTGAACCCCTGCGCGAGATCGTCGAGCAGGCGATGAAGAACAACGTCAATCACCCTGAACCAAAGCCAACTTCTCAGAACTCTTACCAGAGAAAGAGCAAGCTTAACAACTTACTGCCCGAGAGGCGAGGCGAAGCATTTTCTTTAGAAAGATTTCTCTCTATGAGAGCTACTAGCAACCCAAATAAATAGAAAGATCATCAGTAAGATGATCTGGTCGTCTTGAAAAATGAATTTCGATGCAGGTCGCTAGTGAAACTGGCGACCTGTGACTATTGCTAGACCATTTGTATTATTTAAACTGACGCTTACTGAACATTGAGAGGCGATCGGTTCGAGCCCAAGGCTATCGACTGCGGGTATTAGGGCATGCTAGGTCGCTCGAAGCTAGTAACTAGTGGATGACAGTAAGTCACTCATAGGCAGTTCAATCTAGCAAGAGGTCGATAGGTATGGTGGAGAAGAATGTCTAACAATTCATTTGAGTGCTTGACAGGTGCAAATGGACTTCAAGTTAGTAATCAATTGGGTTCTGAGGTTAATCTTGAGGTTTTATATGATTCAGAGCGAGTAGAAGGATTTAACCTTCGCCAGTTACCAAATGAAATTAGTGCAGAGTCTGAGGCAGTTCCAACCAAACTTCAAGAGATTGCTTTGCAAGTACAGAGCAACAACGCCGGAGTTCAGGCAACCGTAAGAACTCTTTTAAGCTGGTTTGGAGCTAAGCGAAGAGGACTTTATGTCGTTGATACGATTCAAAATGCCCTTTCTAAGCTAGGATTGACAACCGATCCGGATTTCACTAATGTGTACATTGACTCCGAGGTTCACATCATTCCGGCATGGCTATCCTCTACTGACAGACTGCGGCATTCACCAGTGGAAGAGAACGCTGGTCTAGAAAGAGAAGTGCCGGACGCTACGGCAGAGGTAATTGTAGGGGAGTATGTTTCCGGTGCCATCGAAGATCCAACATTTCGAATTGGGAATCTAGAAGCCGCTAATAAGGTTCCTATCGCTGTTTCTCCAGACTCAGATTTGCTAGAAGCAACAACTTTGATGATGTTCCACGATTTCTCGCAGCTTCCTGCAATGCAAGGAGAAAGGGAGGTGAAAGGAGTTGTGAGTTGGGAGTCTATTGGCAAACGCAAAGCTCTTTGCCTTCCTTGTGAGAAGGTTCGAGATTGTATGGAAATAATAGTGCCAGAAGTACCTTCTGAGTTTTCTTTATTCTCGGCTATCGATCTAATTATCAAGCATGGTTATGTGTTGGTTCGGCAGAGAGATCGCAGAATCTCTGGAATAGTGACAACTACCGATCTAAGTTTACAGTTTCGTCAGTTGGCCGAGCCATTTTTACTAGTTGGCGAAATTGAAAATTACATCCGTCGTTTGATCGATGGCAAGTTTACTAGTGAGCAGCTTTCTTCGGTTCAAAATCCGAATGACCGTGACCGTACGATATGCACTGTCTCAGATCTTACATTCGGAGAGTATCTGCGACTACTGGAGAAGCCTGAATATTGGGAAATTCTTCAAATACCAGTCTCTCGAACAATCTTCATCAAAAAACTGCATCGAATACGTGAAATACGAAACGATGTAATGCATTTTGATCCGGACCCTTTTGCCGAAGAAGATTTACAGGTTCTGCGTTGGTCTGTTAACTTTATGCGTAATTTAGACCTCAAACGGGACTAGGACTTTTAGTATAATGCTATTGCTAGGCAGTTTGTGTTGTAGGATGAAGGCTTCGGAATTTTTTGTAAAGCTGATAGCAATAGCGACTTATAGCTTGGAAGGAACCTCTCTGTAACGTTTTAGCTTGAATAGGGATCAGGCACGTTTAGCTGCTTCCCCATCGCGTTAGATTGATGAGTCAGCTCCATCAAAAGCTGTGAATATATGCCCTCTGGCATCGCTGGAGCCGTCGCCTGATTCGCATCGATGCAGCTGACCCAGTGATTGACAACGCGCACAAAAGGAGCGGTGCGACCATCTGCGTAAACCTTTGGAAAAGCGAGATGTTCGGGCTCCGGAATTTCCTGCAATTCTGCGCCTAGCTCGCTGGCGGATACCTTGAACCCATTTACGTAGTCTTTTTGGCTGGGGTTACCAATCACTAACGTGCCTTTATCGCCATACACTTCGATAAAGTGGCCGCGTCCGGCGTAGCTGACGGCGCTGAGGGTAATCTGGCAGAGAGTGCCGTCTGCAAGGGTAAGGGCGATTGCACACACATCATCAGAATCTACTGGCTTCATCTCCCCCGTGTTCGGATCGGGGCGCTGCGGAATCGATGTGCTCAAAGTAGCGCTGATGCTTGTCGCTGGGCCAAATAGCCAGTTTACATAGTCAAAAGTATGCGATCCGATTGAGCCAAGTGCGCCACCACCTAATTTTTTCTGTGCATACCAGTTCCAGGCTCGCTCAGAACTCGCCCGACTCGATGCGATCCAATCAACTTTTATCAACCGTCGCTTGCCGATAATACCTTGATTCAATAAGTTCGCGAAATGCTGCCACGCTGGGATAAAGCGAAATTCAAAGTCGGGAATTGCAATGACGCTGTTGTCTATCGCTAGCTGATGCAAGTGTTTGGCTTCGGTCACGCTCAGCGTGATTGGTTTCTCTAATAGCAGATGCTTACCCGCCTTGAGAATGTCTTTTGCCATCTCGTAATGGGCGAACGGTGGCGTCGCGAGAGTCACCGCTTGGACATCCGCTCGCGTCAGAATTTCGTCTAGGCTGCTGCTGGCAAATGGGATATTGTTGTCGTTGGCAACCTTTTGGGCTTTGGTGTGATCGCCATTCCAAACCGCCACCACCTCCGTCCGATGATGCGCCTGCAATCCGGGAATATGCACTTTTCTCCCGAACCCAGTACCCACTACCGCAACTCCAATCTGCGCCATCTCTCATAACTCCGTCTTACTTTTGCCTGATAAAAGCATACAAGCGTAGCTGCAAAGACTCCTTTCAACCAAAAGGCAAACTAATTCAGTCGGCTCTAGAATTGAATGTATGACTAACACTAAGCAGATACTTTCAGATATAAAGGGCAATCCCTGGCAGGGACTCCAGAAGGCAGATGAGCTATGGAGCACCTATAAAGCTGGTCCTCGCAAGGTTCAATCGGTAGTGACTGAGCAGTCCGATGAGCTGCCTGAGGTTGAGCATGACGTGGCAATTTGCGGAGGGACGCTGGGCATTTTGCTAGGGGCGGCGCTGGCTCAGAAAGGATGGAAGGTGGCGCTGCTAGAAAGAGGAGAGCTAAAAGGGCGCGAGCAGGAGTGGAACATTTCGCGGCGGGAGCTGGAGACTTTTGTTCGGATGGATTTGCTGAGTGAGGAGGAGTTGGAGGCGGCGATCGCATCCCAATACAATCCTGCCCGCATCGTCTTCAACGGTGGCAAAGACCTTTGGGTGAAAGATGTTCTAAATATTGGCGTAGATCCGATCAGCCTACTCGAACAACTCAAGCAAAAGTTCTTGGTCGCAGGCGGTGAGCTGCTAGAACATACGCCGTTCAAGTCTGCTACGGTGCATACGAATGGTGTTTCTGTTCAAACGGGTAAAAGCAACATAACTGCAAGAATACTGATAGACGCGATGGGACACTTCTCTCCTATTGTGCAACAGGCAAGAGCAGGCAAACAGCCAGACGCGGTGTGTCTAGTCGTAGGCACCTGTGCAACTGGCTATGAACAAAATGATTCGGGCGATTTAATTGCCTCTTTTACACCAATTCAAAAGCAGTGTCAGTACTTTTGGGAAGCATTTCCAGCTCGAGATGGTCGTACCACATATATGTTCACCTACCTAGACGCGCATCCTAGTCGACTGAGTTTGACTGAGATGTTCGAAGACTATTTCGAGCTGTTGCCACAGTATCAGGGCGTCTCTCTAGAGCAGCTAGATTTCGCTAGAGCACTGTTCGGCTTTTTTCCCTGCTACAAAGACAGTCCACTACAGTACAAGTGGGACCGCACTCTAGCCGTAGGAGATTCTAGCGGCAGCCAGTCGCCGCTGAGCTTCGGTGGCTTCGGAGCGATGGTTCGTCATTTAGAGCGGCTGACGCAAGGAATCGACGATGCGCTACAGGCAAATCTGTTAGACGCGAGAGCACTGGGAAAGATACAACCGTATCAGCCAAATCTCTCGGTGACTTGGCTATTTCAGAAGTCAATGAGTGTCGGGGTAGATCAGAGGCTGTCGCCCAACAAAATTAACGAAGTGCTCTCGACTATCTTTGAAGATATGGAAGCGTTGGGCGATGAGGTGCTTTTGCCTTTCTTACAGGATGTTGTTCAATTTCCAGCGTTGGCTAGAACAATGTTAAGAACTTCCACAAGGCATCCAGGACTGGTGCTGAGCATCTTGCCACAGGTAGGTGTAGGGTCTGTGGCTAGCTGGATGCGGCACTTTGTGAATTTGGGGCAATATAGCCTGCTAGATGCGATGCAGAGCGCGGTTGATATCCGCGAGACTTCTGACAAGAAGCAATACTATTCCGATCGCTGGCGAGAGGCTGTGAAATACGGCTCGGGAAACGACTATGAATAAGATAGGTCCGAATAAAATAGGTCAGAATGAGTAGGTCGGCAGTCTGTGTGACTTACCGACCATGACTGTAAGCTTAGCCTTACACGAAAGTAAAGGCGCGACTGTCAATCTGTAGGTTTTGCCCGCCCTGAATAACGGCAATCAGCTCATCCTTTTGGCCTCTTGGACTGTCGATGAATAGCGCCTGACCGCTTTCTATTCCTCCAGGTGTAGCGCCTAAACGGTAGCTGTAATTATCGCTTAGCTGGATGACGTCTTTCCTTTGGTCAAAGTCAGTAATCAGCGCATAGTCTTTCAATCCGGCGGAGCGTCCTCTACGGTCGTCATAGAAAGTCCCGCTGCTATCACCTATAACAAAGCGATCCCTGCCGCCGCCACCTGTTAGAACATCTTTCTCGTTTCGTCTATTTTGAGAAGCGCCTTGCAGTCTGTCTTTGCCGCCACCACCTAGCAGCCGATCGTTTCCAGCGCCACCAAAGAGTCGGTCGTGACCGCCGCCGCCAAATAGCTGGTCGTTGCCTCCTTGGCCGTCTAAAATATCGTTCCTAGCTCTACCGTACAAGCTCTGATTACCATTACCACCGACCAGTTTGTCGGCCCTGTTGGTTCCTCTGATGACAGGACGGTTGTCAATATCGGGCGCAGTGATAGGATCGACGGGCGCAGTGATTGGCTTTGGCTTTGGCTTCGGGGGAGTGGGCGCAGTGATATTGCCTTTGCCAAATAGCTGAGTCCAGTAGTTTCTGTAGTTCACTTTACCCGTGTCATTCTGTAAAAAATAATGACCCAGGCCAATCTCGTTGTAGTTAGCGTTTAGCATGTTGGCCCTGTGCCCAGGACTGTTAATCCAGCCATTGACAACAGACTGCGGCGTCACATAGCCAGCGGCAATGTTCTCTCCGATGATTCCAGATTCATAACCGGCTTTTCTAGCTCGGTCCCAGGGTTTTGAGCCATCTTTTCCTGTGTGGCTGAAGAAGTCTCCCTTGGCCATATTCTGAGTGTGCAGATCAGCCGCTTTCTCTAAGTTTTGATCGATAAAGAGCGGATCTAAACCATTTTTCTGTCGAAATTCGTTGGTAAGTTTGAGGACTTCTTGTTCAAATGCACTGTTTTGCATGGCTTTTATCTACTGTAGAAGGCTGATGTTTGCGAAAAGTGAAGATGCTGAATCGATTGAGCACAGGTCACGAGTCTTTGTAGACATGTGTAGCCGCCCCAGTCCGCAAAAAAGACAACAAGATAGCCTGTTTGAACGGTGATATGGATAGTCTTGCTTACGTCTTAGCTAGAGCGGTTGAGGTTTTTGGCGGTATCTTTCAGCGGCATCTTTCAAACGTGCTGTAAACAGCGTTATACAGGGAAAGTCGACTTTCAGACGTTCTAGCGATAAGTATCTGTACTCACGGAGAGACCGATTTACGGCTAGGGGACATTGTTAAGTGACCCACTTCCAGATACTAAGTTTGGATGAAGAGTCCGGAAGGAAACCTAGGTAACCGTCCTGTAGCATTGATCACCCTGAAAATGCGTATTTGTAGCGGTATTCCTGTCTGACAGACGTTTTCTAGCGTGCGACGGACCAGTATTTATCGGTCAAGCCTTAATTTCTGTCTGATTTTAAGAATTTATAACTTCTATCTATCTTCATCTATCTATGGCACGCCCAACAGCCATAGATAGATAAGTACATGTACATAGGACGGTAATTAAATTAACAACACCGCGTGCGGACCACGTGGTACTTTCCAGTATCGGCAAAGCACAATAATGTAACTTTTCTTTTATAGGTGTCCCAACGGCGTTAAGGGAATGTCTGTGCGACTCTTGCGTAGCTGACAGTCCCATCTAACTAGACAATGAACTCTCAAATGGAACTTAGATAATGAATCGAAAGGGATGGTATGTACCCAAGGTCAATCGCTGGTTTTGGCGACTGACTAAGCTATCGGCTAGGTGGTTTAGCAAAAGCTCTGACGGCTGGGCGATGCTGCCAGTAATGCTGGTTCTGATGGCGATCGCTGCGCCTGCCGCGATCGCACAAGAAGCAGCTGAATCTGTCTCCATAGCAGACAGAATTTTTCAGCCAATCGTTGATTTTCTAGCCGTCTTGCTATTTTTTAAGATCGGTGGCGAAAATGGCTTTCCGTTTATTGTGCTGTGGCTGTTCGTGGCTGCAATTTTCTTTACGCTGCGGATGGGATTTATCAACCTGCGCGGGTTGAAGCATGCGATCGCAGTCGTCCAAGGCAAGTTTGACGACGAGCATGATGATGGCGAAGTCTCGCACTTTCAGGCTCTGGCGACGGCAGTGTCCGGAACGGTAGGGCTAGGAAATATTGCTGGAGTTGCGATCGCAATCCAGCTCGGTGGACCGGGCGCGATGTTTTGGTTGACGGTGGCCGGGCTGTGCGGCATGGTCAGCAAATTTGTGGAATGTACGCTCGCGGTCAAATATCGCCGCCGCTTGCCGGACGGTACGATCCTGGGTGGGCCGATGTACTACCTCAATCAGGGGCTCGCGGCTCGCGGGATGCGTCCGGTGGGTCAAGGCTTGGCTGTCCTGTTTAGCATTCTGTGCTTGGGTGGTAGCTTGGGCGGGGCCAATATGTTCCAGTCTAATCAGGCGTATGCAGCGATCTCTGGTTTGATTCCGGCGCTTCCGGCCTGGCTATTTGGTCTGATCTTGGCGGCGCTTTCTGCGTTTGTGATTATTGGCGGGATCAAGCGGATTGGCTCCGTTGCTGAAAAACTAGTGCCTGCTATGGCGGTACTGTACGTGACGGCCTGCTTGATAGTGATTATTGCAAATATCACTCAGGTGCCTGCTGCGATCGGCACGATCATTGGCGAAGCCTTTGTCCCCAGGGCGGCTGTCGGTGGCCTAGTGGGCGTGATGGTACAAGGGATTAGGCGGAGCTCATTTTCTAACGAAGCGGGTGTGGGGTCGGCTGCGATCGCCCACTCTGCTGCGCGTACGGATGAACCAGTGCGAGAAGGGTTGGTTTCTCTGCTAGAGCCTTTGATTGACACTGTGATTATCTGTAATCTCACTGCTATCACCATTGTTCTAACTGGCGTATATCTCGATACTAGCGAAGAGCTCAGCGGCGTTGCGATGACGGCTAGTGCCTTTGGCTCTGTTATTAGCTGGTTCCCTGTGGTGCTAAGTATTGCCGTTTGTCTGTTTGCTTTTTCTACGATTATCTCTTGGAGTTACTACGGCATTCAGGCTTGGACCTATCTATTTGGCGAGCAGAGTGCTCTGCTGTTCAAGATCATTTATGTGGTCTGTACGTTTTTGGGCTGTCTGACTAGCCTTTCTCTGATTATCGATTTCAGCGATTTACTGTTGCTGGGTATGGCATTCCCAAATTTGTTGGGCTGCTACATTCTCTCAAATGAAGTTGCAGGCGATCTAAATGACTATTGGTCTCGGTTGACATCTGGCCAGATGGTAATGGTTGAATCGTAAGCCTACGACTACTCAAAGCGTTCTATTCAGGTGTTTTAACTTCAGGGCGTCTCAACCGCGCTGCTGGTTAATCCGCTGCTGATCGAGCCACTGCTGACGCTCTTTGGGCGATCGCACAGTGTATTCACCATAGAACTGACTGAATCTCCAGAACCACTGCACGTCTCTGACAATTAGGGGCTTGCGGTGGTTTTGCTTTTTAGAAGGAACAGAAGGGGTGTTTAGAGTCATTAGGAGTACCTCGAATAAGATACTCCTAATGTAGTCAGTGCTATTGGAAACAACAAAAGGCTAAGCAGATAGCGCCTATGCAAAAAGCCGATAGGCATAGATTGCTAGCATTGGCCGCTACTGCTTTAGGACGAGGACAGGGCAGTGGGCAAAGCGGACGACTCTTTCGGCGATAGAGCCCATGAAGAATCGAGAGATGCCGGTCCTGCCGCGTGAGGGCATCACAATTAGGCCAATTTGGCGGTATTCGGCGTAGTCGATAATCTCGGCAGTCGGATCGCCTTCTCGAATCTCGAAGTTGAGTCCTTCGTATTCGCTTTTGGGAAACTTTTCGTTGTAGAGCTTGAGTATGGCTTCTGTACGTTTTTCGGTGTTGACTGATTCCCAGACAACGCCAGGTTCTGTTGCTTCTAGGGGCTTTAGTACGTGTAGGACATAGACGCTGGTATTGGTATCGGCAAAGGCGACAGCTTCTTTAGTCGCCTGGAGAGATTTTTCGGAGAAGTCGGTGGGGACTAGAATGCGGTCTTTAGAGAATAAAGCCATCAGGATAAACCGTTAGCGATTACGAGTATCGGCAAAGACAGATCAGTAATCTCTATGGTGCGAGTGCCATATTGTGGGCGTTGGCTCAACGTTACCAGATATGGATGGGCTTGGGATGTAAATGCACATAATCGTTAGAATCTATCCGAAAGATATAGGCGAGCGATCTGCTTCTATGTAGCTTTCAGTTTTGAGGATTGGGTTGGGGATAGTGTTTTTTGATCCAGGAGCCGTGGAGACCGTGGGCTAGGGGGTGGGTGAGCCAAAGGCGGCAGATGGGTCCGGTGGATAGGGTGGTGGTGTCGAAGATGTTGAGGGCGGAGCGATCACGTAGATGGTCGTACATTAGGCACAAGAGCCAGCCGCTGTCTTCTCTATCGCTTTTAGGATCGGGTACGAAAACGGGTTCTTCGGCAAAGTTGAGAGGATGGCTGTTCCAGGTTTCTTTTTCTTTGGTTTGAGTGTTGTATTTTAGGTAGCCGGTGGGTGGGGAGGACTGGCCGATGTTGTTGCAGTAGGCTGTGTAGAGATATTGGCTAGGCTGGGTTTCGGTCTGAGGACTGGTGTGAGGATGGGCAATACAACAGTCTTCGAGGGTGGGGGCGACGCGGTGAGTGACGGTTTGGGTGGAAGGGTCAATCAGGGTTTGGTAGAGGTAGGTGGGGGCGATCGCATCGAAGTCAGGGGCGTAGCCGCTCCAGCTGGCGAGGAAGCCACCCACCGTAGCGGGCCAGCCAGAGCTGTAGATTTCGACGCTGTCGTCTGCGTTTTCCCAAGCGCAGGCTTGATGGATAGAGAACCATTGCTCGGTATCGAGAATCATCGGGGGCGTTCCTGCTTTATTGCCATCGGGTCGAGGAACAAGATGAACCTTGGTGGGAACCTCTGATAGCGTGAGACAGTCAGCCGGAGATCTGCGCCCCAGCAAGTAGGCGAGAATGCTGAGGTTAAAAGCGTTCTGAAAGAAGACGTAGTAATTTGGGGTAAGCGCAAAATCGTGAGGATTGACGGCAGCACCAGGCATTTTGTGAATGGTGGTACTAAGCAGTTGCCAGTCCAAGTCGTATTCGATGATTTCTAGAATGAGGTTGTTTGGCTTGCACAGCCGTACCTGAACGCCCCAAGTCCAGGTAACTAGGCGGTTACGAATGGGATCTATGTGAGGATGGGCGGTCATCGCCTGCTGCCCTCGGCTGCGGCGCTTAAATGCGTCTAGTTTAGAAATAGGCAGGGGAGTGGGATCTGGCTCTCCGTCTAGAGTTTGGGGACCGAGCGTATCTAGGGTGCATGGGTCGATGCGGTAAGGGATGCCTGCTTCGTAAAGAGCGAGAAGTTTGTCGCCCCAAGGGACGATATGAGTGTTAGCAAGATTTTTGAGATAGAGATCTAATAAATTAGCCAGGGAATGGCGAGCAGGTGGATTGCCAAAAGTACTGCGAAATTGGAACGTGTCGCTAGCATTTTCTATCTGATATTCGGCGGTGTTGATAAAGCGAGAAGTGAAGTGAACTTTTCCATCAGGGGCAAAGCTGATCTTGGCAATGTAGCCGTCTCCATCTAGGTAGTGGGAGACTCTTTGCTCGCCGCGCTCGAATCGGCTAGGGCCGTTACGAAAGAGGGTAGATCCCCTAAGTTCGTCGGGAATGCTACCTTCGATGTTGGTGATTTCGTAGTCAAATTCCCGTAGCTGCGAGCGAAAGGCATCAGCCCAGGCAGTTCGCTGAATATCTTTGAGCACATCGCCTTCGCCCTGTTTCCCCCAAGTGATGCTGTTTGGCGGCAGGGGCGCCTGAAGCAGACTGGAAGGCTGAGGGGAAGAAGGCACGGCAAAATCTATAGACTATCTTTAATTTTAGAATAGTCCGCTGATTTGGGATAATCCCATAGTAGGTATCTGTTTATTCGTCTACTGAGTATCGTTGAGCCGGCGTGGGCATGCGAGATTTGTCGGAAGGTGCGATCAATACGGCGGCAATCAAGGTGAGTGCGGTGACTGTCGTGGCGGCAGCGCTGTGTTTATGGGTCTGGCAGCTTGTAGGCGGTTTGCCTGCGGCTTTGAATGGAGTGGTTTTTGGTAGGGTGAGTGCGATCGCAAATGTCGCACTCATCATTCACGCCATAGAAGCGGGCATCGCAACTGCGCTGATTTTTCGGACGGGGCGATCGCCCAGCCTACAGAAAATTCTCAAAGTCGGCCTCTATGTCTTCTTCGTCGGCACAATCGGATTATTGGAAATTGTTCGAGCCAGCAAAGACAATGTGATAGACGGTTCTCTAGATTAGGCGTTTGAACATGAGACCACCCTTGAATACGTTCTATTCAAATACCTTTCACTCACAAGATTTCTACCCAGGCAATTCTTCAACAACAGCGCTGGTTCCACTACTAATGCGGTGGATAATGCATCTAAATGGAAGCCGCTTGGATATCACTACAGATCAGCTCGTACAGACTCTACCCGATCTAAATTACAGGCTACTACGGATAGCTGTAGAACCGATTTTGTGGGCGATGAAGGCAGCAGCCTGGCTGCCTAACGGGGTACAAGAACGGACCAGACCTAATAAAAATATCGGCAAAAATATCGACGCAAGCACAGAGATCACCCTAGCAAGCGTGCTGTACGACCGCACCCTTTTCTTCGACCAAGCGCTAATTGCCGCTCTAAACTCCGCTGAACAAATTGTGATTCTGGGCGCAGGATTTGATACTCGTCTGTTCAAGTTTTGCTTAGACCGCGAGATAGCCCTATTTGAAGTTGACCAGGTAGAAACGCAGCTAGTCAAAAAGCAGGCATTAGCAAAGAGCAAAATTGACTGCGAGAAAGTGATCTTTGTAGCGGTCGATTTTGCCAATGAAAGTTGGATGCAGGCACTGACATCAAGCGGATTTGAGCTGGGGAAGCGAACATTCTTCCTTTGGGAAGGAGTGACGTACTATCTAACCGAGCCAGCCGTAAAATCAGCATTCTCGCTGATGGCCCAAGCCAGTAGTGAAGGCAGCACAGTAGCATTCGACTTTTTCTCTGAGTCGCTAGTGAAAGGAGAAAGTGTGATAGGCCCTATGGCAGCCATCTTTGACTGGACTGGCGAACCCTTACAGTTTGGTGTGAGCGGCGGGACGAACAAAGGAATGAACAAAGAAGAAACGAGAAAGGCGATAGAAGCGCTGATGGCAGAAACAGGCTTTGTGCTAAGCAAACTACGAGTAGTCAGTGATCGGATAGCAGGATCCTGTAGACCCGTTTCCGCGGGTATGTTGGGTGGGCTTGCGATCGCCCAAGTCAAGTCCCATAGATAACAAGCAGCGTAATAATAAACAACGCACCAAAGACGTAGGGGCCTTGCATGCAACGCCCCTACAACATATACAAGACGCAGGCAGCGTATTGTTTGGACACACTACCTGTCAACAGATCCCATAATGATATCCACGCTGCCTAAAATCGGCATGATATCCGCCAGCTTCACACCCTTCAACAGATTCGGCAGGATCTGCAAGTTATTAAAGTCAGCTGCGCGAATCTTCCACCGCCAAGGGAAAACATTGTTCTCACCAATGATGTAGACACCGACTTCACCCTTGCCAGTTTCTACCCTTACGTAGTGCTCACCTTCAGGAATCTTGAACGTCGGCGCAATCTTCTTCCCTGCAAACTGATAGTCAAAGTCATTCCACTCAGACTTCGGACCGCCCGCCATCCGCTTGGCTTCTAAATTCTCAAACGGTCCCCCAGGCAATCCTTTAATCGCCTGACGAATAATCTTCACCGATTCGCGCATCTCGTTGATCCGCACGATGTAGCGAGCAAAGCAGTCACCCTCGGTTGCCCACTGCACGTCCCAATCTAGTTCGTCATAGCACTCGTAGTGATCAACCTTACGCAGGTCCCACTTCACCCCCGAAGCGCGCAGCATCGGACCCGAGCAGCCCCAGTTGATCGCATCTTCGCGCGACATCGTACCCACACCTTCTACGCGGCGGCGAAAAATAGGGTTATCGGTAATCAGCTTTTCGTACTCGTCTACTTTTGGATCGAAGTAGTCGCAGAAGTCTTCGCACTTCTCAGTCCAGCCATAGGGCAAGTCAGCCGCGACCCCGCCAATGCGGAAGTAGTTATTATTAATTAAACGCGCGCCCGAAGCCGCTTCCCATAGGTCGTAGATTAGCTCGCGCTCACGGAAGATGTAGAAGAAAGGCGTCGTCGCGCCGCAGTCAGCCATGAATGGGCCAAGCCAGAGTAGATGATTGGCAATCCGGTTTAGCTCTAGCATGATCATGCGGATGTAGCTAGCGCGTTTGGGCACCTCGATATCGGCTAGCTTTTCGGGGGCATTGACAGTGATGGCCTCATTGAACATGCCTGCGGCGTAGTCCCAGCGGCTGACGTAGGGCACAAACATGACGTTTGTCCGGTTTTCGGCGATCTTTTCCATACCTCGGTGCAGGTAGCCAATCACAGGCTCTACGTCAATGACGTTCTCACCATCGAGCGTCACGATCAGCCGGAGCACCCCGTGCATAGACGGATGGTGAGGCCCCATGTTGATTACCATGGGTTCGGTTTTGGTTTGCAGCGTCGTAGCCATTGCTTAGCAGGCGTCCTTATGCGTGTTTCACTTTGTAGCCTTATTGTCGTACGTTTATCTTAAAGATTCAACGTCCAAAGGCATCAATTTGCCTAGATTATACAAGCAGCGCTGAGCTTAGGTGTGGTTCTGCTCGTCTGTTATTGCTTATGTCCGCAGCAACCTCTACAAATATGTCCGAAGACCCATGCGAGAACGGTAGCACTCAGCCTTTTTTTCATGTGCCTGTGCTCAGTCAGCAGGTGATAGCAGGGCTACAGATAACGCCAGGTGGGCGGTACTTAGATGCGACGGTGGGCGGCGGCGGTCACAGTGAACTGATTTTAGAGGCGGCGCAGGATGTGGAGCTAGTCGCGCTTGATCAGGATTTGCAGGCGTTAGCAGCAGCGAAGGAAAGGCTGAAGACGTGGGGCGATCGCACCTCATTCATCCATACCAACTTCTCGAAACACGATCCAGATCAACTCAAATTCGACGGCATCCTCGCCGACATCGGCGTCAGCTCTACCCAGCTAGACCAGGCCCAGCGCGGCTTCAGCTTTCGCGCCGAGGCCCCGCTAGACATGCGCATGGACAGCACCCAAGAATTGACGGCGGCGGAGATTGTCAACCATTGGGACGAGAAGGCGATCGCAGACACAATCTACGAGTACGGCGAAGAGCGCCTATCAAGACGAATTGCTCGCCGCATCGTCGACAAAAGGCCGTTTACCACCACCACCGAACTCGCCTGGGAAGTGGCGGGCGCATATCCACCCAAAGCTCGTCATGGCCGTATCCACACAGCTACGCGCACATTTCAGGCGCTGCGAATTGCGGTCAACGGGGAGCTAGAGGCGCTCAGGACATTTCTGGCCAAGGCTCCAGACTGGCTAAATCCGGGCGGGCGGCTGGCGATTATTAGCTTTCATAGCCTAGAAGATCGGATTGTGAAGTATGCGTTCCGGGGGGATGAGCGGCTGCGGATCGTGACGAAGAAGCCGCTGGTGGCGAGTGACGAGGAAGTGGTAGGGAATGTGCGATCGCGTTCCGCCAAGCTCAGAATTGCCGAACGTAAGGCAAAGTAGATAACAGGGACGATCATGCTGGTGAAGTCATCGACATACGTTTCCTAACAACATCAGTCAGTATGGGGATACGAAAATGGTACAAACCGTCTCCGCTAGTAAAATCACCCTTTATGACCTAGAAAAAAGATTTCGATTACAACAGATCAAGGATTCGTCTTTCTTTGAAGAGTGGCAGACAGATCTACCTGCGATCACAAAAATTGAGCAGCAAAGGCTAGAGAGAATTGAAGCCGCTGTCGAGAATCTGGAAAGACGTTCTGTTCGAGAAAATACCGTCAAGCTTGCGGTTTTGGCACCGCTAATCGACCTATCAGGGCTATTCCTACCGCCGTTTTATGTCAGCACCGAAGAGTCAGTCAACATCGAAGCAACAGATGATGACTTTGTAGTGCAAGGCCGGATTGATATCCTCGTATTAAAAGAGGCGCTCTGGCTGCTGGTAATCGAGTCGAAGCGAACTACTTTCTCGCCGCAAGTGGGCATTCCGCAGTTGCTCTCTTACATGCTAGCCGCGCCGCAGGAGCATCCGGTCTACGGACTAGTGACCAATGGGAGGGACTTTGTATTTTTGAAGCTGGCGTTTGATGAGGTGCCGCGATACGGGAAGTCACGCCAGTTTGTTTTAGGACAAGATCAGGATTTGGCGCAAGTTTTGAAAATCATGAAGCATCTGGCTGAGCGGTTGGGGCAGGTGTAGCTAGACTGCGTTTCATTACCCTGCGGCCTGGTCGATTAGGTCAACGCGATCACGCAAATCAGTCACGTTGCGATTCGTCTCGGTCAGCTCTAGCAGCAAGGTTTGAATCACTTCCATCTGCGCTGCATGACGTTCGTCGGCTCGGCGTCTATCTTCAGCAGCTTCACGCTGTAGTTGATCGAAGTGGGCTCTAGCTTCCGCGCGATCGCGTTCTGCTCTTGCAGTCGCTTCATCAGATAGTCTGCGAGTCTCAGCGCGGTCCGCCTGTGCTTCATCAGATAGCCTGCGAGTCTCAGCACGGTCCGCCTGTGCTTCTTCTCTGAGTGTGTTGAAGTAGGCTCTAAACTCGGCGCGATCGCGTTCTGCTCTCGCTGTCGCTTCATCAGATAGCCTGCGAGTCTCAGCACGGTCCGCCTGTGCTTCATCAGATAGCCTGCGAGTCTCAGCACGGTCCGCCTGTGCTTCTTCTCTTAGTACGGTGAAGCGCTCTTGATTCTCGACGATAGAGATACGTAGCTCGCGACAGGCAACTTCATTACTACTGACTGCGCCTAGCAGCGTGTCGATATCGTCGGTGTTCTTGGCTTGCTGTACAGCTATGCTATCGAGTCGTTCGCCGACCCTATCTAGGGTGGCGTCAACTCTGTCTAGTCGGGTTTGCCATGTATCTGTCATAAGGTCTTGACGCCGGAATCTGTATGAGCTGTAGGAATAGTTTAGCTGAGGCCGATCACGAAAACCAAGGCCGTTGTTGGCTTAGGCGGGCGAAGCGTCGTCGCGGTACGCGGAGCGGCAGTCCCTCGAATCGACGAACCAGGAGCCGTCACGTAACACGCGATTCGCGTCTTTTTCTTCAGTAGTGAAGGCTCTACATTGTCTGGACGAATGGGTTGTACCGCAATCAGCTATACAAAGATATTGAACCAAGAAACAAAAAAACCGAGATGGAAAAACCATCTCGGCCTATAACCTTTTGAGGAAAGGACTGGTAAGCGTTCAGCTCCAGAGCCCAGCTATCACATTTAGCTATTGCGTCTAGCTGTCGGAGGACTCGGCGGAAACAGGAACATTCAGCTTACGGAAGGGTACGTCTGACCCAATCTTGATGGAAGACAGGTTCACGCGAGGCGTCTGGGCGGGACGTGGGTTGACGCTGCGAGCCATGTCTAGGTACAGAGAAGGGTTGCCAGCGGTAGCTTTTTTCTCTTGAGGCTTGAAGCGGCGAACTTCTTCTTGCCACAGAATCTGAGGGAAGCCCAAGATACCGCGATAGTATTCGTCGTAGCGAGGAGACTTGATATCGAAAGGACGCTCGCCTAGCTCACGACCCGGTAGCACCCGACGACGGTAGTAAGGCACGATGTCGTAGCCAAAGTTCTCCATGTACTCGTCGCTGTCTAGCAGCTCGTCGATGAAGCCTTCGACACCTTTGGTGCCAATCTTGATGGACCAGGCAATCTTTTCGCGCTCATTGTAAGGGTCGCGGCCCAGTGCGCGCTGAATGCACTGCTCTACAAAGCGGTAGTTGCTGTTCTTGGCGTAGTAGTTGCGCAAGAATGTATCGGAAAGCATCAAGCCTCGGATAAAGTCACGCACAGTGATTTGACTGTTGCGAAGCTGTGACTCTAGAAAGGGCTCTTTGTCTGACTCAAAGCAGTAGAAGAAAATTTGCCGATAGGCTGCGTTGATCAGCTCAGTCATTTCGCTGTACTCGAGCAGAGCTTCAGCGCTGTAAATGGTGGGCTGGTCGTCGCCCGGAACGGTGTATCCCTCAACCCGCTGGTTCTGACTTTTGGGGGGATAGGTCAATAACGGAAGAGCCACGCTCGAATCTCCAGACTTTTGTAAACAGCTGCAAATAATTATTGTTCAATCATAGAGGAGTAGGACCCGGCAATTGGGACTGTCTGAGAAAAACATTACACAGCTTAACATTCAGTCAAAGGGCCAAGTCAAAGGGCTTTAGCTAATTTAGAAGGCTGTGACAAGACCATATTTGATAGCAAACGTCGCGCTGAGGATACGAAAACTCATATCTCGCAACGTTACTTTGTAATGCGATCACATACAACATTCCAGTCACCAGGCGTATTGCAATTGAACAACACTCGCTCTGGAATCGAGTAGTAAGGAGCAACAGGTATCTTTGACAGCCACGATTGAAAAGAGTGCTGGCCACTCTCTAAATGCTGGGTCAGTGAGGGGATACCGCTGCGATGGTAGTAGCCGCACAGCGGTTCCCAGCCGCTTTTACTCGACTTTTTGCCGGGTACCAGTGAAGCCATCGGTGTTGGTAAGCCTGTCGATGGATTGTCTAGTTTTGCGTTCAGCCAGAGCCACCACTGCTGCAAGTGCGAGAAGTCTAGATAGGGCATGTCACAAGCCAAGAGTAGACACCAGTCTGAAGAGATAGCTCCCCAGCCGTGGGCAAAGCCGCTCAGGGGGCCAGCTGAGAGGGTCGCTGAGGAAGAGAGCGCAGATGGTAAGGGGTCTTTGACTAAAGCGACGAACTCTGGCAGCAACGGCTGATATCTCTCTGGCCAGGGCGTGACCACTACAATATTTGTACTCAGTGACTGAGCTGCCTGAACGGTTTTTAGCAGCAGCGGCTGACCATTCTCCATCGGCAAGAGGGCTTTGTCTTTGCCCATGCGTCGGCTTTGGCCGCCCGCTAGCACCATTACGCTCAAGGAATGGGCGACCGAATGGGTAGCCGAATGGGCGGCCGGGGGAATAGGCTCTGATTTGCTGCAATTCATGGTGCTTTGGATCTTCGGGCAGGAGGTTTGCGATCGCCCGTCGAACGATTGCCTGCTGCGCGTTGGTGCGTGTCCTCGGCCCAGTCGCAGCCTTTGAAATAGTAAATCAAGCCAGTTAGCACAGCGGTAATTATGTACATGAAGCGGATCAGCCAGCCAACTCGCTTGAAGATGAAGGCAGCAATGTCGGCCCTTGGGTCGTCATAGTCAGAGAGCTCTTCGGTGAGCAGATCGTTTGGGGTGACGGCCAGCTCAGAGTTTAGGATATCGGGCTGGACAGGGAGATCCGCTAGGCGAGTGCTGAAGGGAAAGTAGCCAAAATAGCCTTTGTTGCCAGTTTCTCGTTCTAGAAAGCTGTTGGTGATATCTCTGGCGTCTTGGTAGGTCGTATCGGCGCGGGCAGCGACTTTTCTAATCCAAAGATTTTGCTGGGTAAGATAGCTAGCGCTGAAGACGAAGGGACTCAGGAGAACGAGGAGCGCTAGTTTGGCTTTGTGGTTCCAGCGTCGGGGTAAGAAGTAGGTTGCAGAACCGATACCACCGCCTAGTAATGCAAAGGCAAGTAGGTTAGACAGTTCGGCCAGCTCAACGCTGCGCAAAAAGCCGCCAACCCAGGGTAGGGAGTAAACGTAGATATCGGCAATCCAAGCGATCGCACTTTTTAGCAGCGCTGCCAGCAGCGCCAGACCAAACCCAATGGCAAAAAATAGGAAGATACGCGAGTTCTTAGATTGAAAAGCCATGGGCTACGTCGCAGGATACTTCCTTTATCAAACCATTTATCAAAACACTCTAGCTGTTTATCAAAGCACTCTAACTATTTATCAAAACGCTCTACAGCAAAGCGCCAGAAGCCATAGTCACAAGATTAGTCACAGGATCAGTCACAAAGTTCAAATATATGGGTCTTACACTCGCACTTCTGGGCTTGTACTTCTGGAAAAGATTTAGTACATTTGAACCATTCTTTTTTGTGCTATGCGTATCCTTTGACCTATGAGTATCGAACAGACCAATCAGCTCATCTTGCTCATTCTCAATTCGGCCCTGATGATGCTGCTATCAGCAGGACTATTAGGCGGGGCGTGGCTACGGCAAAATACGCTCTTGCAGCAGCTACACCGGGTGAAGCTACGCTATCAGAAGCTAACGCGATCGCCAAAGGTCGATCTCACCTCAGACCTGGCCAAAGCAGATATCAAAGCCGACCTAAAGCGAGTGAGAGAGCACCGCCTCCAGCTGAACTATCAGTATCAGTGGAGCCATGTCGGGATGCTAATGCTGCATGCGGCGCTAATTGTGTTCGGCATTAGTCTGCTGGCTTTGAGTTTGCGATCGCTTTTCAACTTCAACAGCCTGATCGTTATTTCCTTGATCCTCTTCACCCTAGGGTCGGTTGGCTTGATCGCAGGGTCGGGCTGCATCCTAATAGATCTAGCGCAGGGCAATAGCCAGAACGATTCTTTAGGTCGCATGCTCAGTCGAGTCGTTCAGCGAATCGTCTTCCTGTATAAAAAGAGAAAACCTACCCCACGCTCAGAGCTGGGGTAGGTTCTCGGACATTTCTAGCAAACAGCGTATCTTTCCCTCTCTTTAAGACACAAGGGTTAAGACACAAGGGGCATGGCATATATCTGTTTAGCGTACGTACTATGCCTCTAGCCAAAAGACGCCCCTAGCCAAAAGACGACAATCTCTAGCTAGCCATCGTATATTCTTTGAGTCCGTGGCCTGTGCGCCGCAGCGTCCTAAGCGCTTTACGCTCAATCTGACGAACGCGCTCCCGGCTGATGTCTAGATTGTCACCAATTTGAGCGAGCGTTTTCTTTTTACCGTCGTCTAGACCGAAGCGCATGCTAATCACGTCCTTCTGCCTGTCTGTGAGCTTGTTGAGCAGCTTATCAATATCTCTTTTTAGCAAACTCTGAGTAGCGTAGTCTTCTGGGGTTTGTCCGTCTGACTCTAGCAGTGCGCCTAGCTCCGTATTCTGCTCGCTGCCGATTCGCATATTCAAAGACAGCGGCATCCGGCTCTGTCTCTGTAGCTCTCTGACTTTTTCAACCGGCATATCAACTTTTTCGGCAACTTCAGAGAGAGTAGCAGGACGACCCTGCTCTAGAGACACTTCGCGCTGGGCTTTGCGAATTTTCGAGAGTTTCTCGTTGATGTGAATAGGCAGGCGGATGGTGCGGCCCGTGTCTGCGATCGCCCGCGTGATTGCCTGACGAATCCACCAGTAGGCATAGGTAGAAAACCGATAGCCCTTGAGCGGATCAAACTTCTCGACGCCCCGACAAAGGCCCAAACTGCCCTCTTGGATCAGGTCCATCATATCGAGTTTGCTGCCTCGATATTTCTTGGCAATCGAGACCACTAGGCGCAGGTTCGAGCGCATCATTTTGTCCTTTGCTCGCTGCCCAATTTCAACAGTTTTCTTTAGTTCTGCTGGGGTAAAGTCGGTCGCCTCTGCCCACTCTGCTAGGGTAGGTTCACGGTCCAGTGACTCGGTCAGGTCGTCTTTAATGCCTTCGAGCTGCATTAAATGCTGTACGGTTTTTCCCAGAGTAATCTCTTGCTCGTGAGTCAGTAACGGAAACCGACCGATTCCCTTCAGGTACCTGCTGACCAAGTTAGAGGAGCTAGACTTACTATTCATAAAATAATTATTTGGATCTATCTACTTAGGCATATTGACATATCCAGAAAAGTAAGGCATCGCCCAAAAGCAGTAGATTCTCGTACCTGGCGGGATATCGGCACCGTAGGATATCGGCACCGTAGGTTCTATAAAAACATCTGCCATCCCTGCTGATGCAGGCAGTCGACGAACTCGCCGTAGTTGGATATCATCTCTTCTAGCGGGCGACTGTTTACTTTCTGGTGTTGGGTAGCCACCGCTCTGGAGGCTAGCGATAGATACTCAAAGACCCTGTCTGCTGTCTGTTGATGCGACTGAGCATTCTCTCAATCTCTCTCACCGATTACTTCGTGATATTCGACGTTTGCTAGAGCTTCTCTTTCCTCTTTTTCGTATGCGAATCTTCTATTCACTTGAGAATCGCAGGTATGACCAACTCCCTGAACTTGAACTTAAGTAGTTACGAAGATAATAGACAATAGACATTACCGGAAATAGTGATAGCTAGTTCAACCGTTGACCTGCTCTATCGTTTGCTCTTTTGTCACTCATCCCTAGCGATGAGCCAGCCGGAAGTTGTGAAGGCCACAAGCTGTTTCCATCACTTCGTCAACGAA
>JBCCOH010000048.1:0-34895 GCA_039111275.1 Cyanobacteria bacterium P01_D01_bin.1
ACACCCTCCATCCTGGCTGTCAGCAACATAAGAATAGTCGCGACAACATACCCAAACTTCTTGAATTTCAAGGAATTTACCCACTCTTCTCATCACCTATCCTCACTATTCTTTATCCGAGGAAAAGCTGTCAATTGACTAGCTGTCGAGACAGTGGAGGGGATAGGAAAAAGGTATAGTCGACCTCTTTTAAAGGTCGGAATAGTTGCGGCACAAGAGGTATGCTGAGACGACGATTGCGTCACTTACAACAGTCGCACCATCAGAATGCTCTCTCTTACTGAGGGGTTTCCGTCTGTCCTGGCTGCTGCGTAGCCATCCCCAGACTCACACCCTCGACCTGTCTAACTCTGTCCATAACAGCAATCACTCTTCCATAGTCGATAGTTTCATCGGCCTGCACTGTGACGAGTGCGCCCTGTTGGTCGCCTATCTTCTCCTGTACAGTCTGGGTCAACTGATCCAAAGCAACAGGTTCTTTATCTATGGAGATATCACCGTTTTCCTCAACGGTGACGGTGACTAATACTTCCGATTGAGATTGAGAGGTTTCTGCTTCTGGTAAATCCACGGAAAATCCCTCTGATCGCGTTAGGAACAGTGTCGAGATAATAAAGAAAGCTAGAATCGCAAAAATAACATCGATCATCGGCAGAACGTTGATCGATAGCGGCTCATCCACCTCGTTATCGATTACTCGCATAGGTCATCTCCTTTCCATTCATTGACTGATAGTGCCACTCGTATAGAATTTCTAGCTGACCACCATATTCTTGCAGCAGTGCAACCTGACGCTTATAAAAACCGCGAAACAGATTGGCAAACAGCAGCGTAAAGATCGCCACAATCATCCCAGCAGCGGTCGAAACTAGCGCCTCGCTAATTCCACCCGTCACCAGTCCGGTATTGTCACCACCCAGTCCGCCCAGATTCAGCGACGCAAAAGAACGAATCAGTCCCAGGATGGTACCGAGTAACCCTAGCAACGGCGCGACTGCAACCACGGTTTCAAAGACAGTATTAAACCGCTTTAGCAGAGGGAGTTCTGCTTGCGTAGCGCTTTCTAAGGCTAGTCGAAACTGGTTAGGAGAAGCGCCTTCTAGCTCTAGCGCCTCTAAAAAAATGCGAGCAATTGGCAGGTCGATATGCTGCTTTAGCTTGGCAAAGACAGCGGATGGATTGGCACGGTAGATCTGCAAAACGTCCTTGGCAAATCCGCGCTCTTGTTTTTTGATGCGAAACCAGAACAGGCCGCGCTCGATGGTGACGGCGATCGCACCCAAAGAAAACAGCAGCAGTGGCCACATTACCACCCCACCCGCCGAGAAGATTTCGGTAAAAGACATACGATGCAACCTATTGCGAAATGAACCCCACTAGCAGCAACGGTACCAAGAGTGCTACTACCAGAAGCGCAAACAGCGTCTCTGGTGGCGTCTTGATCAGATTCGGATCTTCTTTCTCTTTGTTTGGATTGCCCATATAGTCTTTAAACCCCACTCTCCCAGGTCTGATTGTCTCTAAACTTCCAGGTGAAAAGTTCTATAGATTCTATAGATAAGAAGTCACCGCTTCGCTAAAGGTGGAATAGGGCTTCACACCGACTAAAGTATCTACCAGTTCGCCGTTCTTGAAAAACATTACTGCCGGAATGCTCTTGATGCCGAACCGCTTGGCAACGGCCTTGTTAGAGTCTAGATCAAGCTTGGAAACGGTCGCCTTACCCTCGTACTCTTCTGCCAGCTGATCCATCAGCGGGGCAACTAATTTGCAAGGGCCACACCAGCTAGCAGTGCAGTCAACGACGACTACAGAATCCTCTTTAATCAGCGTGTCAAATGCGGCTTCGTCAGCTATGTATTCTGCGGCCATGATGCGATCGCTCCAAAAGTCTTTTCAGCTGAGTATCAACATAGCCTCTAATAAAACGCGTCCGCATATCCTGAGGATCGCTGCTTTAGAAATCGCATGAGTACTCATTTAAGAAGATCATACACCGCCTGTGCAATCCACCACTCATGCGCCAAAAAAAGCATTTTGCTTACAAGCGCGGCAGTTCGTCTAATTCATATACGTGCAGCGTATTCTGCCTATCCCCCGACATCACCAGACCAAGATGGTCGCCGTTTTGCGACCATACTAAGTAGCTTGATTCTCTTGAATTGAAGGCTAGCTTCTCTAGGGTCTTGCTCCCTCGCTGCCAGAGATACAGGACATCCTTCCCGTGCGCCATGATGATCAACTGTTGGCTATCAGGAGAAAAAAGCAAGCTCTGCTCAAGATAGTCGTCGGAATCAGATTTCACTACCGCTAGGGTCTCTTCGGTGCCCTGCGTCAGCTTATCAATTTGCAAGTAATCACCGGGAGGTTCCTTTTCAGCTCTTAAAGTTTGGTCGGGCGAAATCGCTTGGGGTTGTGATAGACTTAGCGCCAGCGCTGTCTGAACGGTGTCAGGCTGCTGTAGCCCATCGCTCTTTCCTAAGGTTTTTATAGTGCCATCTGTGATCGCAATTCGCCGCTCCGTGCACAGCACGTGCCCATCTATTGAGAATACTGGCGTCGGGCAATTCTCTACCCGCACCCGCCATCGACGTTCGCCAGTTTCTACATTCCACAAGTACACAACATGACTGTCATCCTGCCAAAGGCTAGCACTTAGCAAAGTGCCATCAGCAGAAAACGCGACGTTGCTATCTGTCCGCTTCAATTTACCATCTGCCCACTTTGGTGAGGTGACTGGTGAACCGACATGCAGCGCCGTTTCATCCAGTTGGAGCGTATGCAGCACCTCACCGCTCTCTACGCTCACCACCGGGATAATAAATCCGATCGCCCGGCGTCCATCCTCCTTAGTCAGTAGAGTTTCTCTTGGTGTCGCGATTAGTTGACCATCGGGCGAAAAGCCAACAGAAAGACTATTTCCCGGTAATACTGCCTGTACTCCTGCGGCATCTACACTCTCCTCGTCTAGCGTTATTCTCGCAACGCAGCCACTTTTTGCTAAAAACATATCCAGCCAGTTGCAGGCCTGCAACCCAGTTCTGACCTGCTGATGCGCTACAGCAAGTAGGCTGCCTGCGACTGCCAGTGGCAACCACCAATCTGCCAGAAATCGTCCTATTCCTTTTAAGCGCCGACGCCTTTTTTGGTCAACCAAATTGGCCCCACAATGAGGGCAAACGGGTCTTGTGCGCTCTTCATATCCCTTTTGGCAGACTGAACAAATCGGCATACAGCTCTCCCTATACTTACTAGGCAGGTCTCGCAAACCCTTCCCAAGAAGCTTCTATAGCTTCTGTCAAGTTAGTTAGGACATACTGAGTCGCTAGAAACCTTTAGCTACAACGGCTAACTCGACTAGCAGCGGTAGGACCCCGCGTCGTCGCACGGCGCTAGGGAATGCCTACCAAGACAAAGCAAGAATGCATCCTTACTTCGCTATATGTCAATGCTAAGACAGCTAGCTAATACTAGTCATGTTTTTACTAGTCATATTTCGCCAAGCTCAACAGCAAAAGCTCCCCTAGCAAATATCTATGAGAGCTTTCGCCTGTTTGAAAGTTTGCACTACAGCGCAAATTCTATGCAGAGTTCACGCTGCCGCCAATCGCTAAGCTTACTTACCGGCTAGCTTCTTCACCTTCTGCATGATGCTCTCAGGATCTAGCCCCTGGTGATAGAACTGCTCCCAGAGGCCGCCACCCCCTTCTTCATGCGTACCTGCGTGGGCAAACTTAGGCGTGTAGCCCCGCTCTAGCAGCCAAGTACCATAGCGAGCACCCAGACCAGTCTTCTCGTTGAAGGATTCGACCACCATCACTAGCGGCGAGCTACCGACCTTTTCCATCATCTGCTCATCGACAACGTTGAGCGTAGACTTATTAATCAGGCCAATGCTCAGCCCCTCTTCCTTCAGACGCTCGACCGCATCTAGGGCGCGATACAGACCGTCGCCAAAGCTGACGATGTAGCCGTCAGTGCCTTCGCGAACGACATCATCCTTACCAGGAACAAAGGTGTAGTCGCCCTCATACAGGGCCTTGCCGCTGTCATCTTGCAGCATTGGCACTTTCGCCCGAGTAGAGAAGATGAATCGCAGACCGGGGTCATTGAAGATTTTCTCTACACAAGCCTTCATTTGATGCGCGTCTGCCGGGAAGTACAAGCGAGTTTCGTAGCCGTCATCCAGGCCGTTGTCGGCAAACATGTTGTTGATACCAAAGTGGCAGGTGTTGTCTGCCATGTCATCAATACCAGAGTGAGAGAAGTGACAAAGTAGGTTCGCCTTGTTCAACCGCGCCATGGTGATTTCAGAGATACACATCTCTAAAAACGCGCTGAAGGTGGCAAAGATGCCCTGCTTACCTTCTGCCATACCAAAGCCTGCCGCTGCAGAGAGGTTGCCCCGCTCCATGATGCCGCCACTGACGAAGATCTCAGGGTATGCCTTATGGATGTGGTTCAGCCCGCAGGAACCTTCTAGGTCACAGTCGACGACCAGCACTTTCTCTTTACGCTCAGCGTCGCTCATCTTGCCTAGCACTTCTACCGTCGCCTGACCAAAGACGTTGCGGTTAGAACCCACTTCATCGCTAGAGCCTTTGAACTCGTAGCTGTGCTTTGGCTTTTCGATGTTCTTGAGGTAGTCAGCCGCTTCTTGGCGACCGTGCTTCTCTAGATACTTGATGGCTAGGTCAGTTGGAATTACGTCGTGGCCGTGAGTAGTCCCTTCTAGCCCCTCAATGCCGACGGTCATTGGACGCTTGCAGATGATTGCGATAGGGCCGTCAGTAGCGATCGCCTCACAGATATTCGCATACAGCGCATCAATATCTTCACCGTCATTCACCAGCGTCTTAATGCCATGACCTTCTAGGGTCTTCTGCACGCTGTAGCCACCGAGGTACTCAGAAGGATGACCCGCAATCGTCACGTCATTGTCATCAATAATCAGCTTGACGTTGATACCCTGCGCCGCCGCTAGCCTAGCCGCCTCTGCATCGTCGCCTTCTTGCTGCGCACCATCAGAACCTAGTAAGAAAGTCGTCTTGCCAGGATTCGCTAGCGCCACACCGTTCACGAACGGCCACATATGGCCCAGCCGACCGGAGCTAAACTTCACGCCAGGCGTCAGACCTAGCTCTGGGTGACCTGGTAGCTTCGAGTCCGCTGCCCGGTACTTTACCAGCTCCTCAGCAGGCAGATCGCCATTGAGGGTCGCCATCAGGTATTGCGTCCCGACCCGGTGGCCCGCTTCATCAAAGAATGTAGGCACAAACTTGTCAGAATTGCCCCGGAACAGCGCATCCAGAATCATCACTTCGGGCACAGTGTCATAAGGACCGCCTGTGTGACCACCTACGCCCCGCGCTCCGCCAGTCGCAGTAAAAAAGACAATCGTCTCACGGCAAAGTTGAATATTGGCTCTAAGCGCATCGCGCTGTTCGTCAGTCAGCTTGTTGTTAGCAGGGTCGAGCGTAATTCGCTTGTAGGCACTTAAATCGATGGGAAAAGCAGATTTGGGCTTAGCTTGGGTTGCGGTCATTGAGCTATTTCCTAGACACGTCTATCTCTTTTAAGCCTATGAAGCGTTCGATGCGGTGAGCATCGTTTTCAGAAAAGGCTTAGAAAAAGTTAATATTTTCATTCTCCCTGATCATGCCGCTGCGGTTAAGGGTAAACCCAAAATTTGTGCTTTAGACTACCGGTCGCCTATGTTCTAATTACTCGGGTTCGGGCGAATAAACTCCCGCCGCAGCTGCTCGATGTGCGATCGCCACTCACATCCCTCCACATGGTCATTCACCATGCCCATCGCTTGCATAAACGCATAGGCCGTTGTTGGTCCGACAAAAGACCAGCCTCTTTTCTTCAAGTCTTTGCTCAGTGCAATTGACGCAGACGTTTTGTTCATCGTTATCAGCGTTTCATAATCGCAGCGAGCAGGCCGCTCCGATGGCTTAGGTTCATACTGCCAAAAATAAGCTGCCAGCGAACCAAATTCCTCAGCCAGTTCACAGGCGCGCTTGGCATTGTTGATAGCCGACTCTATCTTCTTCCGATGCCGAACGATGCCTTTGTCTTGCACTAGGCGTTCTACATCGTCTTGTGTAAATAGTGCAACTCGTTTGTAGTCGAACCCAGCAAACGCCGCTCGAAAGTTTTCTCTTTTTCTCAAGATAGTCAGCCAGCTCAGCCCAGACTGGAAACCCTCTAAACAGATTTTCTCAAATAGCTGCTGGTCATTCCCAGCAGGAACTCCCCACTCGTCATCGTGATAGGCCATGTAGTCCACCTTGCCGCCAGACCACCAACAGCGACGGCAGCCGTCCTCACCTAGTACCAGCCCGTCCATCAGTCTCTCTCTATAAAACTCTTTAAAGCTCTTTCTATAAGACTCTCGAAGAACAACCTTAACAGAATGCCGTCCCCAATCCTTTCACCGTCCCCGTAAGGCCATAGGGCTCTAATCAAACGCCAGCATGCTCAGCCATGATAGCCAACTGGCACACTACAAAATAACGAGTTTACGTCCATAGATATAGATATTTGCTGGTCCACCCACATGAAGTGTCCATAGCAAAAACGCATTCAATCTGCCCACGCGATACAACTTAACCATGCGAAACGAAACAACGCTTCTAAACAAAACGCTTCTTTCTTTCGCACTTTCAATTCACAGTCTCAAAGACTGTTTTTTCTACACCTTTTGAGGACCGTTCCATGAAATTCTTTTCACGTCTATCTGCTACATTTGCGATCACAGCCACTGCTCTTCTCGCTGTTCCCTTCACCGCTCAGGCTCAAGTTACAGCACCTAGCTACAATTATGTAGGCATTGGCGGCAGTGAAGACGGCCTTGTCGTCAACGGAAAGGTTTCCATCATCGATGGCATCTCTATCCGTCCATCTGTTGCAACAGACTTTGACTTCGATGACAACGAAGATGTCTCCTACCTCGTGCCTATCACCTACGACTTTTCTGTTGGATCTGGTAGAGCTACCTTTGAGCCATTCGTCGGTGCAGGCATTGGTGGTGAGCTAGGTGGGGATGGTGACGATGACGCCATCGACTTCGCCCTAGTCGCAGGGACTGACTACCGCTTTGCTCGCAACTACGTCGCCAACGGCTCTATCAACTACAAGCCTTTTGCAGATGACAGCGAAGTTGGCTTCATTCTAGGCGTTGGCTACTTGTTCTAAACGGTTCAACTGTCGGTAGGTGGTTGTTTCTTGTAGTCTCTTGTCAGACCGCTTGAGCTAGTTTTATATCCTCCTGGACTCGTTGCCTTTGAGAGCATTACCGCTTTCAAAGGCAATTTTTTATATGGCGTTTCTCTGATGCACTAGAGGAACGTGAGACACTTAGCCTATGGTCGTATAAGGCTTTTAGCCTGCGAGCTGTACCTCAGCCAGGTAACAAACGCTATAAGACTTTCTCAAACCAAGCGACATCCCAGTATTTGCCAAACTTCCTGCCGACTTCCTTAAACAATCCCACCTGCTTAAAGCCAAACTTCGTATGAATTGCAACAGAAATATCATTCGGCATTGTGATTCCTGCATAAGCACGATGCACATCTTCTGTGCTCAGCGCATCAAACAAAGCGGTATACAGTTGAGTGCCAACGCCTCTGGCCTGCAATGACATATCAACATAGATACTAGTTTCTACAGAAGTGTCATAGGCAGCTTTGGTCCGAAACTGACTGCTGCTAGCATAGCCCACTACCTTTTTATCGCACTCAGCCACTAGTAGACGATGTCGGCCAGAAAGCTGGTAGTGAGACAGCCAGTGTTCGCGGCGCTGATCAACGGTGTGTGGCTGAATATCAAAGGTGATTGTTGTTTCTTCTATATAGCGATTGTACAAATGGACTAGAGCTTCGATGTCTTCAACCTGAAAGTTTCTAATGCTGATACGCATAATGGATATAGTCAGTAATCGGCTATGTATGATCGAACTATGCTATCGCTATTTTCCATATCTGTATTAGACCACTTCTGCAAAATCAGTGATGTCGTTATCATCTCTATCTTGCTCAGACGATAGTCGCCACTGACTAGTCATAATTCGATTTCGGCCAGACTGCTTGGCTCCGTACAGTGCCTGGTCTGCATACTCTACTACCTGGTGAGAAAGTAGAGCATCCTTAGCCGAAACGCTAGCTAGGCCACCGCTAATAGTCACCCACTTATCTACTTTCGAGCTTTCGTGTAAGACTTTTAGGTCATAGACCTGTCGTCGAATTCTATCAGCTATAGTCTTTGCCTCTTCTACTTGCGTATTAGGCAAGACAATAACAAACTCTTCGCCCCCGTACCTAGCAACAAGATCCTGTCGGCGTACGGCTGATTTTAGTGCCTGAGCCACCTTCTGTAGACAGCTATCACCCGCTGGATGTCCGTACGAATCATTGAATAATTTGAAGTGATCGACGTCGCAAAGAATAAGTGAAACATGATCGCATTGGTGTAGAGCATCGGCTAGATACTGATCGAAGTATCGTCGGTTAGCAACCTGAGTTAACTCGTCTAGCGCCGCTAGCTGCTGAAGATGACTATGCCTGTAGCTGATGCTGACTCCGACCGCACCTAAAATAGAGACAAAAGGTAGCGCAACCGGGAACCACCAGCTGCTCAAGAAAAAGGCATAGCTCAATAGACCCAAAGCACCACTTAGCACGGCTAGTCGAGCTGTAATTTTCCAGGCGGACAGGCTGGCTCTAACAGAGTTACTCAACAAGGCGGAACGATAAGCTGAGAATGTGGCCGTTAGCCAGGCAGCAACCCACAGCAGTTCTGCGTAAGTAGGTAAGGTTCTTAGTAGCGGCCTGCCTTCGATTGCTGCATCTAGCAACTGGCTAATAAGGTGCGCGTGAATATGAATACCTGGCACCTGCTTTCTTACATGCATAGGTGTATGAAATAAGTCATTGAGACTAATGGCAGTAGATCCGATTAGAACAACGCGACCCTCTACCATCTCATCTGTGAGTTCACCAGAGAGTACTGCAGACATCGAGATCGTTTCAAACCGCTGATGCCCGCCTTTGTAGTTCATCAAAATCTGATAGCCACCATCGTCAGCATCAACATAGCCGCCGTCGTCTTCCTCGAAACGAGTAATTTTTGATTGACCTAGTATCAGAGCATGCCTATTGCTACCTTCGATAATCTGAGGAGCAATATCTAGCTGACCTAGATAAATCAAAGCTAGAGTCGCGGCCATACCCTGCTTGATTTCGCCCTCAGATGTCATAACAGACATCAGTCCTCTTCTGACTCGTCCATCATCGTCTATGACTAGATCAACAGATGCTGATTGTTGCAACCTTTGTAACGTTGCATGGGGAGGAACTGATTCATTAACCACTCTTTCTGCGCCGATCACCGTTGGCATCTGCTCGAAAGCTTCAATCAGCGCTTCGCTGCCTGGTTCGACCGATAGATTGCGATAAATATCTATCCCAATAGCAACAGGATGATAATTGTCAATAGCATGCAGCAATCGGGAGAGCGTATCGTCAGACATGGGCCATTGTCCCAGCTCTGTGATATCTTCTTCTGAAATGGTCACTATCAGGATGCGGCTATCCATCTCCGCTTTAGAGGCACGCAACCGGAAGAACTGATCCAAAACACCGATCTCAGCAGACTCAAAGAACCCACCGACTGTTGCTAGTGAGATGGTCCCTACCAAAGTCAGACCGACAGCAATAGTCCTTTTGCTCTTGCTAATTCGGGATCTGATCTTCGAGAACATAACAAAGTGAGCCAGCGGACGGAAGATAGGCATACACGTAGCATGCCCATCCCCAAAAGCCACGCATGCTCAAGTTGATCTATCTTCTAAAAGAATACACAAATAGTACTACAGAGATAACACTCCCAAACATAGTGAAAAGCCCTACGCAGGAGATAGTCTCTGTGTAGGGCTGTTGATAACGCATCTATGTTCTTAGCATGCGCACATTGGGCTTACATCTACTAGCTTTCTCGTAGAATGAAGCGCTTAGCTTTGAACCTCATCAAAAACGCTCTCTAGACCGACCGACCGCAAAACATTCTCCCAGTGTTGCTCTGCGCTAAAGCTTTCAGGTTGCTCCTGGCGAATCAAGGTCAGCGTTGAGATAAGGTCGTACCACAGGCCAAATTCACCATATGCGGCTGCTCTTTCTACTAGGGATAGCGTTTGATTCTCGAATGCAGCAGGTACAGTAGACACTCGTTCTACACCGCCGTTGATGATCGGTGTGTTTGGGCCTAGAGGGTCGCCGCACAGTAGCACCATAGACCAAGTATAAGATTTATCAGGAGTAAGCTCTACAAGCGTTTTTGGCAAGGGAATTTCTACTAGGCCGCCTTCTGTTGGAATATCTAGATAGTCGTCTTCTGCGAAAGTGTAGTGTTCACTGCCGTCTACAGCTTCGATAGCGAGCCAAACCTGCTCTACTCCCGGCTTGAAATAGGCTTGTAGCATAGGTCTAGCCAATGAGGTCAAGCCGATACCGCTTTCTGGCAGTATCGAGGTAGCATCACAAGAACTACGGGTGCCACCTGCTCGGGTGTACTGCGGTGCGCGGTCTCCAGAAGGAGGGACGAACCCAACTGGAACAGAGGCTGCCTCTGAAGATAGAGCGTTAGAAGACGAGGCAGCGCTAGGAGCGGAAGATGAGGTTTGGGCGATCACGCCATGCTCTGCTAGCAGGCTAAATAGACAAACGCTTACTACGGAGGCAACGGAATAAAAGTAACGATTTTTCATGGATTTGATTTATCTCTTAACTACGACAACCAATTTCCAATTAAAACAAATGCAGACCAGTAGTAGGGGTGAGCATAGTCAGGATTTTGTAGAATCTTTATTTGAGCCCGGCGTAGGGCTTCTGCCTTGGTTAATTTTGCATTAGATAATTCTTGGTAGAATTCTGTCATTAGCGCGGCTGTAGAGGTGTCATTGACGGACCAAAGCGTGGCTAATGTGCTTCTTGCACCCGAGCGGATAGCCATTCCAGCTAGGCCCAAAGCTGCTCTGTCATCGCCTTCTGCGGTTTCGCAAGCACTTAATACCATTAGCTCAATCGGTTCGGATTGTTCTCTGCGTGATCGCAGCAATCCATCCAAATCGCCTACCGAAATTCTCTCATCCCATGCCAACAAGAAAGTCTCTGACAAATCAGAACTAAACTGACCATGAGTCGCCAGATGTATCACTGGGAAAGGGATTCGGCTGACTTCAGAAGCTAGTTTTTCCTTTGTGAAGTCCTCATTGAAAATCACTTCCGTATTTACCCGGTTGGAGATTTGTTCTATCTCTGTTCTCACACCAGGTAATGCTGAAAATCCTCCTCTAGCTTCTGTCAATCCCAGCATTAAAGCTTGTAGGGGCTTAGGACTCTGGAAGTGAGGTCCCAGAAGTCTTAGACCTGGTGTCAGGGCAACGCCATAGTTCTCTAGCAAATAGTGCTGACCATCGTATAGAGCGGTCATGGGGATTCTACGGAATTGGCCATCTAGAACAAAAACAAGTGTTTGAATCTCTTTCTCTTCTAGATCGGCTTCTGCAGGTGTGATCAACCAGTCGTAGATCTGCTTCGAGAAAATCAGCTGCCGCTCTGACGGCAAGACTGGATTGAGATATCTGTAGAATCCACTGATGATTCGGTTAGTTTCTGCTTCTGTCTGCCAGGTACGATAGTGCCGCAGCGGTTTTCCTGGAGTAGATAGGATGACTTCTACTCTATCTTTTAGAATAATCGGGTAAAGCGCTGCTGCCTGATTGTCTAGCTTATCAATGGCTTCGGAGGTAGAGTCGACGCAGGCAGAGCGAAAGTAGTTTTCTAATTCGGCGAGCTGCAGTTCTTCTGTGACGTTTCTGGCCTGTGATAGCGCGGCTTGACTGGCATCTTCTGGTAGCAGCAACAGACCGATCAGCTCACGATACACTGGCTCTACTGTTTCTTTGAACGAAAATTGAACGTCGGAATTAGTGGTTAGCAGGTCTCTTCTAACTTGTCCTAGCGTATCAACAGCAGCGGTGTAGCTATCGACAGCCTGCTCTGGCTTACCCTGGTTGGCATGAGCTTTGCCCAACTGACGCTGCCAACGATAGGAGATATCTCTAGCGTTGCTACCCTGCGAAAGGGTGAGCGCGCGCTGAGCTAGCTGCTGAGACTCTGACCACTGGTCGGTATAGCCATACAGTTTGCTCAACTCGCCAAGGGCAAACGATTGCGCTCGGTCATCGCCTATCAGTTCAGCTTGCTGAGTACCCGTTTTTAGCAACGCAGCGATCGCATCTACACTCAGCCACTCCATCGGTCGCGAGCTATCGTCCTGATGAGTCATCAAGCTTTCTACTAAGTTGACCCTGGCATAGATAGCTGGACGACTAGCCGGTAGGCGCTCTATCTGAGTAAGCAGTTCGGGCAAGAGCTGCTGAGCTGACTGCCACTGCTCTGTTTCTAACAACAGGCTGAACCGATTGAGCTTGGATCGAGTAGATAAAATTGACGGAGGCACCAACGCTTCGGCCGCTGTGTATTTTTGTTCAGCCGTCTCACTATCGCCCATCAGTCGCAGAGTATTTGCCAGCGAAAACAGCACTTCAGCCACCGCAGCATTGTTGTCTAGTTGCGGGTTGCCTAGCTGCTGATAAAGGGCAAGGCTTGCACGAAGGGACTGCTCGGACTGCTTCAAATCTCCTGATAGATGAAAAATGTCGCCAAGACTCTTAAGTGCGATCGCCTTCAGTGCCGAGTCTGGCTGCGCCTCTAGATCAGCAGTAACTTCTTCTAGCTCCAATCTAGCGCGCCGATACATGCCCATAGTCTGTAGCGCCTGACTCTGGTTAATTTGTGCACCGAATTGACCAAAGCTATCACCTGCCTGCGAGTATGCAGCGGCGGCCTGCTGCCAAATCTCCCATGCCCGCTCTGGCTGACCCTGCTTTAGCGCCAAACGACCCTGCACATTCAAAGCTTGCGCGGTGACTTTAGCAGTATTGGAATCTGCCGATAGGCTAGATAGTAGAGACTGACTGTGGGCGATCGCATCTGTGGCGAGAGGCCAATCCCCTAGATCTTGAGCAGCAATAGAAACGTAGCTCAAGATTGTAGCTTGCTTGATCGGCTGGTTTTCGGCTTGCTCGGCGGCGCTCTGCCAAGTCTGTAAAGCCGCAGATAGCACGCCTGCTGCATATTGACGCTGTCCCTGAGCCAGCAGCGACGCTAACTGATTGTTTGCCAGGTGAACATCGGCTTCCCATAGCTCAGTATCCTTAGACCATGCTGTAGCAGGTGCAGTGGATGGATGTGCAGAAATTGCAGGCTGACTCGTGATTGCTATTGATATCAAAAGCGCAATTATTACCAGCCAGCATCGCTGCTGCATTCTCTTTGACAAAAACACTGCTAGCCAGAAGTTTGATTTCTGAAGAGATCGCCAGTGCACGCTCTCTTGCTTTAGCCAGCACCGCCATTGAATCTTTTTATGCCGAATTCTGTTTAGATTCATACGTTCTAATTTCAGCTGGTCTACCTGTGCGCCAATCGAACTTTCTATTAAACTCACAGTTATTAATTCCCGGATTGGGTAATCGCATTGACTTAATGACTAAGCCTTCTATTATCTAAGCCTGCTATTTCTATGTAGATAGACTCTGTTTACGAAGTAGTCAGCACCGAATTAAGCGCGTACAGTATAGATTGACGATTACCATCGGTATGACAACCCAGTGGATTATCCCGACTACCTAGAACGCATTTTGAAGGCCCGCGTGTACGATGTGGCGCGAGAAACACCGCTGGAAAGAGCACCTAGGCTATCTAACCGGTTAAATAATCAGGTACTACTCAAAAGAGAAGATGCGCAGTCTGTCTTTTCGTTTAAGCTGCGGGGTGCCTACAACAAGATGGTGCAGTTGCCTCCAGCACTACTACAGCGTGGAGTAATTGCCGCTTCTGCTGGAAATCACGCCCAGGGGGTTGCACTAGGCGCTAGAGAACTGGGCACGACGGCAATGATTGTTATGCCGATCACGACGCCGCAGGTCAAGATTGATGCGGTAAAAGCAAGGGGCGGCACCGTCATCTTGCATGGAGACACTTACGACGATGCCTACGCCTACGCGCGTCGGCTAGAGAAAGAGAAAGGACTGACATTTGTCCATCCGTTTGACGATCCAGATGTAATCGCTGGACAAGGGACAATCGGCATGGAAATATTGCGGCAGTACCAAAAGCCGATTCACGCTATCTTTGTCGCAATTGGCGGCGGCGGTCTGATTTCTGGGATTGCGGCCTATATCAAACGGTTGCGTCCTGAAGTCAAAATTATCGGTGTAGAGCCAGTGGATGCCGATGCCATGAGTCAGTCGCTGGCAAAAGGTGAGCGGATACGATTAGAGCAAGTGGGTCTGTTTGCGGATGGGGTGGCCGTGCGCCAGGTAGGCTCAGAGACATTTCGACTGTGTCAGCAGCATGTTGATGAGGTGCTGTTAGTTACTACTGATGATACCTGTGCGGCAATAAAGGATGTATTTGAAGATACTCGCTCTATCTTGGAGCCAGCAGGAGCACTGGCGATCGCAGGTGCCAAAGCCTACGTGGAGCGGAAGGGCATACAGGGAGAAACCCTAGTTGCGATCGCCTGCGGAGCTAATATGAATTTCGATCGGCTGCGCTTTGTCGCAGAAAGGGCCGAACTTGGAGAAAGAAGAGAAGCCGTCTTTGCAGTGACCATTCCAGAGCAGCCCGGTAGCCTTAGCAAATTCTGCGATATCCTAGGCAGCCATAGTCTAAGCGAGTTCAACTACCGGATTGCGGACGCGGACCAGGCGCATATCTTTGTGGGTATCCAGATAGAGAATAGAGCAGACGCGCAGGCGATCGCTCACAAGTTTAGAGACAACGGATTCAAAACCCTAGATCTCACTGACGACGAACTAGCAAAGATGCATCTGCGACATATGGTAGGGGGCAAATCGTCACTTGCTGAAAATGAGCTGCTCTATCGATTTGAATTTCCAGAGCGACCCGGCGCCCTGGCTAACTTCGTTACCGCAATGAGCCCAGATTGGAACATCAGCCTGTTTCACTATCGCAACCACGGCGCCGACTACGGCAGAATTGTAGTCGGTATGCAAGTCCCCCCACAGGAAATGTGCCAGTGGCAGTCATTCTTGACAACGCTGGGCTACCGATATTGGAACGAGAGTGATAACCCAGCATACCGGCTTTTCCTGTAGCGCTCTCTACAATTAGAAGCTAAACATCACTAGTTAGACATCGTTTAGTTCCATGCTGTTCAGTTCCACGCTGCTCAGTTCAACTCCGCTGAGTTCAGCGTCGTTCAGTTCGCTGCTTAGTTCGACATGGGTTGCATACGCTTTCCCTGCCATCAGCTTCACAGTCGCCACAACGGCTGTGCCTCGTTCTATTTTCTCGAATATATCAGCGTTGATGTATTTCTGATGGAAAAGGATATCTTTTGAGCCATCGACGGGAGCAATGTAGCCGTGATAGTTGCCGGGCTTGATAGTGAACAAAAGTTTGACTACACCAGGTTTTGTTTCGGTTTCTACCGTCTCTGCCGCTGAGGGCGTCTGTGTTGATTCTTGGGTCTTTCTGGCGATCGCATCTGTCCAGGGATTGTTGGCTTCAGGCTCATCGACTTCTTCTTTTTCTTGCGCGGCCACAACAGAAGCACTGGAAATATCAACTGCCCCGATTCCGCTATCTTCCTCAATCTCGCTGACTGTTAGCACTTCGTCAGCCTTTCTTAGTTCGCTGACCTCGTTGTCTTTGCTAGTATTCTCTATCTCATATACTGTTGCGGTCTCACTCTCGTAGATATCGAAGCTGAAGAGTATTGCCTGCTCAGTGGTCTGCTCAGTGACCTGCTCAGTAACCTGCTCAACTATCTCCACGTGCAGAGAGTCCACTGCTGCTGTAGACTCTCCTGCCATAAGCATTTCTACTGTGAATTCTTCTACCATAGGTTCCGCTTCTGCCGCAGACTCTTCTAAGGTCGTCTCTTCTTGAATAGCTGATTCTTCATAAGTAGAATCTCCTATATGAGTCGGAGCATCTGGTTCGATTGCAGGCAGCAGGTCTTGTATGGCTGGGAGTTGGTAATTTCCCTGAGTTTCCACAGTAGGGATAGGCAAAGCATCATCGACGGCAGACCGAAGGGATGGACCAGAATCTATCAGATCTGAGACGGTATTAGCCATCACATGAACGACTGACTCTTGCCCTGAAATAGCCGCTGCCGTAGCATCTAGCCTTCTATGAGTGTCAGGCTCTTCTACAGGCTCTAGATCAGAGCCAATAGCGCCCAGGTCGGTGGGACTAGGTGAGCTCAAATTGATAGAACCTAGCTCGGCAGTATCTAGATCAACGGTGCCCAAATCGACGTTACCCGAATCGACAGTCTCTAGACCGACAGCATCTAAATGGACAGCGTCTTCCTTGATAGCAGCATAAGGTTGGACGGATTCAGCGACTTGCTGCTCTCTTTTGGAGGTAGCAGGCGAAAGGGAAACTCTTCGAGCAGCGGGAGCTACAGAGTCGATGTCGAAGTCAGAGTAAGGAGAAGTGGCTTGGGCAGACGAATTGGGGAGAGATGTGGGCGCTTCGGTGAAGTTTTGTGATCGCACGCTATCTCTGCCGCCATTAAAGAGATTTGAAACCTTCCGAAACTGCTCTTGAATCTGATTGAGTAGCCAAATCATCAACCGTTTCAACACTGCGGCTGGCCCCCTTACTACGCTTACGTCGACTGCGCGAGTTGTACAGGCTTCTTATTTTACCAGGCGAAAGGAAAGCTCAAAGCTACCGCTAATACGACGCGGGATATAAATCTAGCGATCTGACGGCTTCACAATCTGCCAGATGATGAAAATAGTGAAAGAAAGATAGCCTACGGCGACTATCCAATTTTGCCAGCTGTCTGCGGCTGCCATAACACCGTGTCCTCGATCTTTACTGAGGATATTATCTTACGTCTGATAGATCGCATTCAATAGCGTCATTTCTGGTATCGCATCCACATTCGGCGGCAACTTCAGCTGTTCTAGGGAAATCTAACCTCGTACGCGACTGATTACATCTTTTGAAGTGACCCTCCAAGCAACGCTGCAAGTATGAGCTATCTCTACATATGTCGGGCTTTCCCTACGACAATACTTCGAAAGCTCACTCTAATACTGTTCTCATCATTAGGTCTACTGCTATCAGCGACTAGTGCCGTAGCGCAGGTAGTTGCAGATCCGACTTCTCCTACGCAGGTTGATCTTGTCGGTGATCAATTCAATATCACAGAAGGGGTTGTTTCTAGTGATGAAGCGAATCTGTTTCACAGTTTTGAACAGTTCGATATTACAGAAAGTCAGACCGCCAATTTTATTACTACTGATAGCATCAGCAACGTAATCGGTAAGATCAAGAGCAGTGAAGCTTCTAACATTCATGGAATGCTCCAAATTAGCGGTAGTGAGGCTAGTTTATATCTGCTAAATCCAGCTGGAATTCTAATAGGCGCAGATGCAAAACTCAACCTATTGGGGGGATTTACTGCAACAACTGCTGAAAGTGTGAGCTTTGAAGACGGTGGAGAAGTTAGCGTTTTTCAGTTCAATGAACCAGAAGGTGCTGTTGTTAACCAGGGAAGTCTCAGTGTTAGCGAAAGTGAATCTATCGGGCTGATAGGCGGCAGCGTTATTAACGATGGCACATTGAGCGCGCCTCAAGGAAGTATCGCTGTCATTGCGGTAGAAGGAGAGAATACGATACGGCTGCGCCAAAGCGGACACGTACTGTCTTTGGAAATGGAGAGACCCTATACGGATGTAGGCACAGGCAACCTGCTCGATTTCACCACGATGGTAGGTCTGTTAACAGGAGGTGAGACGAGTCAGGCGAACGCACTCGTCACCGACGCGGACGGAGCAGTGAGATTGAGCGGACTGCTAGATGTCGTCGGCGACACAGGTGGCAGCGTTCATGTTCTGGGCAATCAGATCGCCTTGGTCAATGCCAGCCTAGACGCATCTGGCGATACTAAAGGAGGGCTCGTTCAAGTAGGTGGCAGAGATAACGAGGAAGGTCCCGTTCCTGATGCTTTGCGTGCGTGGGTTGACGAAAACTCCATCATTTCTGCGGACGCAGTGGAAAGCGGCAACGGTGGCAATATTGTTGTTCGGGCTGATGATAGGACCGAATACCACGGTCAACTCGCAGCTAGAGGCGGGACGATTTCAGGTAACGGTGGGTCAGCAGAGGTCGCTGGAAACAGCAGCCTATCGTCTACAGGTAGCTTCGATCTTAGTGCAGGCAATGGAGAACTCGGAACGCTTGTATTAGGTGCGACTCATATCGAGATTACAGACGGTGTATCAACAGAGGATAATGCTGATGTCTATACAAGTAACTACATCGAGAGCGTCTCTGATAACAGCAATGTAATCTGGAGTGCTTATGGCAATATCAAGATTCATGATATTTCTAACGACGACTTAGAATTTGACTCTCGTCGCTCTGTTGCTTTTATCACGGATGCGGACAACTATCTAGGCGGTGAGTTTGAGATGGGTCTAGATGACACCATCGTTGCAGAAAGGGGAAATATTACCATCTATGGTGAAGGCATTGTTATAGGGACGATCGATACCGGAACTGATGTCGCATTACCAGGTAATGGGGTAGACGGCGGTAATATTACGCTCAATAGTAGTGAAGCTATATCTGCGATCGCACTACGAACCAACGGATCTCTTGCTGGTGATGTTAGCGTCACAGGAACAGAAATCAGTATTGAAACAATCGATACGCATACCAATGCGCGCAATCCGGGGGGAATGCAAGCGCTATCGGCTGGTAGCGTCGAGCTGACTAGCGACGGGAGTGTTGTTGTAGAAGAGATTCTTACCTACTCAGAATTAGTCGCGCCTGCTAGCAATGCAGCGGACGGCGGCGATGTCTCCATCAGCGCTGGGACTGGGGACATTGTTGTAGAAAAAACGATTAGGACCGATTCATCCGTAGAGGGAAGAACAGCTGGATCAGCTGGCAGTATTGCCCTTTTTTCTAGAGACGGCAATATCAGCATTGGCACCGGAATGTCAGGGGAGTCTGCCGTACTGTTGGCAGACTCTCAGGCATCCACCTATGAGTCTGACGCAGGTGGCGCTGTGAATGTCATAGCAGAAAGGGGAAGCGTCAATATCAATGGCGATATCGTTACGCGATCGCAAGATCAGTCGTTAGCTAATAACGCGAGCAACGACAGCATCGGAGAAGGTGGCGACGTTGTGCTAACAGCCTTCGAAGACATTGTTGTCAGAGACATTCTGACTGGTTCTATCTCTAGAAGAAACAATGCAGCAGAAGGTGGCGGCGTAGAGATTACGGCAGCTACAGGTCAAGTAATAGCAAGAGAAATTATCACAGGCTCTACTGTAGAAGAAGCAAGGACTGCCGAAGATGGTGGGGCTGTCACCATAGAAGCGGATAGCATGCAAGTAGAGGCAATAGATACAGGTACGATTAGCGTCAACAATAATACTATCTCAGCAGGGGCGGTAGACCTAAGAGGTCGAAGCAATGTTAGTATTGGCGAGGTTACTGCGGATAGCAGTGGTGGCCGCAGTTCAGATATTTCTATCGTCGGCGATCAAATTTCGCTGATGGGTGGTGCTGAATCAGTCAGTGGTAGAGCTGTCTCGCTTCGGCCATTTACGCGATCGCAACCAATCAACATAGGTAACAGCGCGACTACCGACAGCCTCGACATAACGTCCGCCGATCTAGCCGCAATCGACACTAGCACTAGCCAGGTTAGCATCGGTCATCTGGATGAGTTCAGCCTTGGTAGCGTCACTATCAGTGAGAGTGCAATCAATACAGCAGGCACTCGGCCAACCATAGAGATTGTAGGTAGCGAGACGCTAATCGGACCAACACTTACCGGCGCAGGTACAACAAATTTTCTACTCACGGGATATAGAACCGGACAGATTGAAGACGCAGATATTCAGTTTAGTGATATCAAAAGGCTACAGGGGGGCGATAGTGACGATGTATTTTTGCTAGATGACAGCTTTGTAGAAGGGGATTTTGAACAGATTTCTGGTGGTGGTGGTTTTGACATATTTACCTACCAAAATATGCAGCAACCGCCAGCGACAGTAGATCTCAGTCAGCTACAGCTGAGGCATTTCGAGCAGCTAATCGGACCTGATGTAGGAGCTGCTCTAGCTGGAGAAGATAGAGAGAATCTCTGGGAAATAGAAGGAGCAGACAGCGGTAATCTCAATGGTATGATGTTTGATAATTTTAATCTATTAATTGGCGGTGAAAGAGAAGATATTTTTAATGTAGAAAACCTATCTGTAACAACGCCAATCATTATAGATGGTGGCGATTATCTAACGAACGGTGGGGCAAATAACCGAATTGTAGCGGGTAGCGATGACATCATCTGGGAGCTCTTTAGAGAAGACGCTGGAAGACTAATTCAAGGGAATAGCACAGTCAACTTTAGTAGCATTCAACATTTAGAATCGGTAGGTTCGCTGGGTGAAGACGTTACTGCATTTTTCCTGCAAACAATAGAGCCGTCTGGTGAGAGCATAAACGGCTCAATTACAGGATCTATCAATAGCGGCAACAGCAGTTTGTCATTGATTGGCGAGTCTTCTATTGATATTGGTGAGAACAGCGGCAGTCGACAAACAGTAGTCGCTGGCAAGGGGACATTGACTATCCGGCCTGAAGACAGTGAGGCTAGCATTATACTAGGCGGCAATACGGTGGCAGCGGATGATGCACTCACCGTCAGCGATAGGATATTAGCGATTGGTCCGAATAGCTTTAGCGATCTTGTGGTTGGTAACAGCGAGCAGACTGGTCAGATTGTATTAAACGAAGACATTAGTACTGAATCGTCAATCTTACTGCGATCGCAAGGAGACATTACGACTGCTGGCAGTAATCTCACTAGCTTGAGCGGTGGTATCGTCATCGATAGTGAAGGCGCTATCAACGCCGGAAGCATTAACAGCAACAACTCTGGTGTTGTCTTAGAGGCCGATAGAGCAGTCATGGCCGAGGCGGTGAGAGCAGGTGGGGAAGTGAATATTACCAGCGGCATCGGTAGCGTTAGCATACAAGACTATGTAGACACTAGCGATGATGACATTGGCCACGATATCTCGATCGAGGCCAAGACAGATATCGTAGTTGGTGGATTGATCGATACATCGGGAGGCGATCGCGCTGGGAACGTCTCTCTTCGCTCTAGCGATGGCCGCATTACGACTGCTGGCATTGTCACCGCGACAGGCAACGACTCGACAGATGAATCGGGACAGGTCAATCTCTCTAGCCTTGGTAATATCCAGATAGAGTTTATAGATGCACGCGGTAGCAGCAGCAATACTAGAACAAACATTAACATTGATACGCAAGATTCTGTTGTAGTCTCTGGAGCTGTACCAAACAGCGGTGCTAGCATCATTGCTACTGGCGCAGATAGAGGCGGCATCCAGATTACCTACGGCAATCAAAGTCGCCCTGTCTATGACTTTAGTATTAGCAGGCAAAACATTTTTGAAAACAGTCGTGAGTCTGTCGATGCGGGTATCTCATACCTTAATGTCGATTTAGACAGCATCGAGCTTGTCAACAGAGGCGTCCGTAGCAATGGAGGCATCCGTAACAACATAAACGTATTTGTAGGGCAAGGATTCGAAGAACTAGAAGAAGAAAGGGAAAAAGAAGAGACCTTCATGCTGTTAGACACTTCGATTGGAGAGGAATTTAGCCGATATCTACGGCCTACAGGTACGGGACTACAGCCTGCTCCTATTTCCTTGGCCAAGGTACGAAAAACTCTAGAAGATGTGGAGAAAACAACAGGTGAAGTGCCAGCCTTAGTCTATATCTGCTTTGTTCCTAGTGCAGCTTCTGAGGAGTCTGTTGGTCATTTGGCCGAACGCCAGCTACGGCCAGACGACCAGCTAGAGGTAATCCTCGTGACGCAATCGGGGCAGCCAATCATTAGACGGCAATGGGGCGTGACCAGAGCACAGGTCGAAGCTGTAGGACAAGAACTTAGACGTCAGATAGGCAACCCGTTTTCAAAGCGATCACAATACTTAGGCCCGGCGCAGCAGTTGCATAATTGGATTATGGCGCCAATCGTCCAAGACCTAGAAGCACAGCAGGTCGACAGTATAGGATTCGTCTTGGATACTGGCCTCAGAACGCTACCGCTCGCAACGCTACACGATGGCGACCACTATTTAGTAGAAGATTACAGTATTGGCCTGATGCCTACCTTCAGCCTGACCAACTTTGGAAGTAACGGCGTTGACCTAGCATCGTTTAGTCAGACAAATGTGTTAGCCATGGGCGCGTCTGAGTTTGAACAACAGCCCGATTTACCTGCCGTTACTGTCGAATTAGACCTCATCGCAGACGATCTATGGCAGGGCAAGTCTTTCTTGAACGAGGCTTTTATTCTAGATAATTTGTCAGAACAGATTCAGAGCAATCAGTACGGTGTCGTTCATTTGGCAACTCATGCCAACTTTGATTCTGACGATCTAGAAGGATCGTATATTCAGCTATGGAACGAGCGCCTCTCTCTAGCGGATGTAGACAACCTTAATCTCAGCGATGCGGACATAGAGCTGATTGTTCTTAGTGCCTGTAATACCGCTCTAGGTGATGCCGCATCAGAGTATGGATTTGCAGGATTTGCAATCAACGCCGGAGCACCTTCAGCCTTGGCTAGTCTATGGCCTGTTAGCGATGAAGGAACGCTAGGCTTTATGTCTCAGTTTTACTCGTACCTTAGAAGCTCACCTATCAAAGCAGAAGCCCTAAGAGCTGCACAAGTGAGACTCTTGAACGCGGAGGTTGGAATTGAGGATGGCAAAGTGTATGGGCCGGACGAGTCGTCTATTACCTATCTGCCTTCACTAGAGCTCAGCGGACGGTGGGACTTTTCGCATCCGTTCTATTGGTCAGCGTTCACAATGGTAGGAAATCCGTGGTGAGGGGCTTCGGCTGAGCTCAGCCACCCATAGGGAGCGGATTACCAAACTCGCCAGTCTTCCCAGTCGAGGTTGAAGATGGAAGTATTAGGGAAGGCGGTGGGGTTGCCGCTAGCGTTGAGTCGGTTTTGAAGTTTTTCTAGGTCAGGTTCGTAGGTAGGGAGCTGATCGGTCAGCTCGTAGGGCAAGATGTTGTTTATCAAAGAGAAATCAATGGTTGCTCCGGCAGCGACGCCCACAGACCACTCGAAGGAATGGACTCGGTAGGCGGCGGCGGCGATGTTACTGGTGGCGATTGTTTTACCAGCGATTAGCAGGTTGTCTATGTTTTGAGGAATCATCGCCCGCAGAGGGATCTGGGCAGGGTAGGCTTGGCCATGGGCTTTGCGGATATTGGCGCGTTCGGTGTTGCCGGGTTTTTCGAAGGGATATTCGCTTAAGCAGGGATGGAAGTCGATAGCATATTGGGCGATGCCGACGGCGTCTGGGTAGATAGTAGAGCGGGTTCGCCTAGTGATTTCATCGGCGGGGGTGTCTTTGGCGATCGCACTTGCCGCATTTAACCCAGCAATCGTCTGCCACAGGCTCAGATATCTTCTATCGCCCAGCGTTTCTTTGTAATAGTCGTCTCTGTAGTCCGCCTTAGAAATATCGACTTCACTGACGCTAAAGCCGTCGGGATATGTGACCGATGGGCGCCCGATAATTCGCCGGGCCTCACGGATGTAGGGATATTTCGACAGACCGTGAGCGGTTCCCATCGGCGCATCGAGCCCAGAGATGAACCGATGGTTAGGCGCAGGTGTTTTGACATCGGGGCCGAGCTGAGAATCGGTGTCGCCTTCGACTAGCCAGTAGTAATAGCTGTAGGCATTCTCCTCTGCCTTGCGCAGGGCATCTACGCGCAGACCGCCAAGCCAGCCATCGGGTTCTAGCTGTCCGGTGGCGGCGAGCTGAGAGGCACTGAAAATGAAGTTGTCTCTAGCAGTACCGGGGCGATAGTCATTTCCCCAAGTCCAGTTCTGCATGGAGATATCACCAGGGACTACGGCAGAAACACCAAACTGAGTGGCGTCGGGTCGTGGATCTGGCGCCCAGATGCGGCGATATGTAAAGACGTAGTCGAAGTAGTCATCTTGATCGCGCGATCGCTCATAGCTAAAGTACGGCTCATACTGCTCATAATAAGGCGGCTTGATTTGAGCCTTGGGCTCAGCGGTACGCTCCATCGCAAAGGTGTAGGTAAAGCCCTGAGTACAGTACGGGTCGGCGACTTCGGTCGGAGAAGATGGGTTCAGATGAGAGCGAGGATCTAGACCCAGTCGGTAGGGAACGCCAGAAAGCGCGATGATTTCTCCAGTTTCGGTGGCTTCTACCACGTACCAGTCGGCTTTGGTGGAAGTAGCCTTACTATCGTCTTCCAACGGAACGAACTGAATGATATTTTTGGCGAACCGCTCGGAATCTTCGTATATATAGCTATCAAGAAACGTCTCGGACAGTGGTGCTGTGTTGAGCGGCTCAGTGCCGGGTTGGGGAGTGTGTTGAATGGCGATCGCACTCAGGATCTCTCGACCGTCAAAGCTAATCTCTAGATCTTTGACGACCGTTGATGGAAACCACTTCAGCTCGCCGCCCCCTTGCCTAGCAGCGTCGTCTAGCATGTTGTTCAAAATTGCATCGGCATCTACTGGCAAAAAACAGGTAACGCTAACCCAGCATCCACCCGGATTCAGCTCACCGTAGAGATCTTCAATTCGGCGGCGCAGTTCTTTGTAGCCCGCCGAATAAAATAGGAGCGCCCTTTGCTTTCTAGCTTCATCTAGCGCCGAGGTCCCCTGAGAAGAAATTTGTCCTCCCACCCAGTCGGTGATTTCTGTCATACAGACCGTACGGCCAGAGCGCAAACTTTCGTAGGCCGTCGCGGTGCCAGCTAGCCCACCGCCGACGATCAACACCTCGCAGTCGACGACTTGATCAATTGTTGGCATTAGTCGAGAGGTTGACTGCGCGATCGCTCGCTGCATTGAGTCAATCGGCAAAGATACGCTCGTTAGCACTACGCCTAGAGCAACTGCGCAGCGACGACGAATCGAGAAAGTAGGCATATGACAAATCAGGTTGAATGACATTAAAACTACGCATTCTCGGGCTGCTTTGACAACCCCCTTTCAGAACTGATCTATTCCGATTGATCCCAGGTGCAGCTACATAAGGTGGCGCAAACTAGAGCCTATCCAGTAGCGGTGTACGATAATATCTCAGCTCGTTCGGAGCTTCTGTTCATGCCGCTGTTCATGCCTCAACGCCTTCTGTACATTAGTAACGGTCACGGCGAAGACAATCATTCTGCTCATATCATCAGGACGCTGCGCGCCATTCGACCAGAGCTAGAGATTGTGGCGTTGCCAATCGTAGGTGAAGGCAACGCCTACCGCAAAATTGACGTACCTATCATCGGTCCTACCTACACATTGCCCTCTGGCGGATTTACCTATATGAACCGCCTGCGACTGATAGACGATATTCGCGCTGGCCTATTGACGATGACCTGGAAGCAGTATCAGGCAATGCGAGCGTATGTTGGCAACGTCGATTTTGTGGCAGCAACTGGCGACACCGTTGGTCAAGCCTTTGCCTACCTCAGTGGCAAACCGTTTGTGTCATTTATTTCGCCACTGTCAGCTATGTACGAAGGCAGGCTGAACATGGACCTGATTCTGTGGCAGATTCTGAAGACCAAAAGGTGCAAAGCAGTGGCGACCAGAGACGCCTACACTGCAGAAGACTTGAGAAAGCAAGGGCTCGCAAAAGTCACTTTTGGTGGCATTCCTTCTCTGGATCGACTAAGACCTGCTGGCAAAGATATTCAGCTGAGCGAAGAGAGGAAGATGGTCGCACTGCTGCCAGGCTCTAGAACCGCTGAGGCCATGCGCAACTTCAAGCTAGAAGTGCAGCTGGCATTAGAGTCGGCGCAGATGAATCCAATGCTTCAGTTTAGAGCGGCACTGGTGCCTAGCGTGATGAGCGAGGTGAAGAAAGTTGCAGCAGGTCAGAACTGGCAGTGTACCAGGCATTCTGAGGGCGATCACGAATGGATGAGTCTAAGCGCAGGCGGCGATGACTCTTATCCAGAATCGGTAGAGATCATCTGCTACAGCGATGCGTTTAGTGACATTGTCTGTCGGTGCGACGCGGTGGTGGGTATGGCAGGGTTGGCAGTCGATCAGGCAATGGCAATTGGCAAGCCAATTGTGCAGATTGCGGGCGAAGGTCCACAGTTTACCTACGCTTTTGCCGAAGCGCAGGACCGACTGCTAGGACTATCGGTGCAGACGATTGGCAAGCAGGCGGCAACACCAGCAATTTTGAAAGAGGCCGCTGCTTGCGTGGTCAGAACAGTCGAAGACAAGGAATACGCTAGAAAATGCGTTGAAAATGGACAGGCGCGATTTGGGCCGTTTGGCGCATCCGCTCGAATTGCTAACTTGATCTTGACTCATCTAGACGAGGCGATCGCGCCGAAGACTCAGGGCAGCGCAGCCGCTAGCGTGTAGACGACTGGCTTTGATTATTTTTTCCGCTACTTTCTTCCAAACTTTGAGATGCGATCGCCCGTGAATACCTCCGCACCCTCTAAAAAACAGTCAAAAGAAAAGCCGTCTGCAGACGTGTCTAGCTATCGCTATCTATGGCCATTTATCAAGGCTGAGAAAGGCTTTTTTGGCATTACGCTCATCTGCGTGATTGGCTATGTCATTACCGTACCAATCTTGCCGCACCTAGCAAAGAAGGCTGCTGGTGCGATTGGCGAAGGTGATGTGCGAACCACCGCTTACTGGCTAGGGCTAGCAATGCTGGACTTTGTGGTGCAGAGTGCATTCCTGTACGCGCAGCGGATATCAGCGACTAAAGGCTCTTTGAATGTAGTGATGGCAGTCAGAGAAAAAGCATACGCGAACCTGCATCGGCTGGGCATTGACTATTTCGCCAGAGCGCAGACGGGCGATCTGACCTACCGACTGACAGAGGACGTGGATAGAGTTGGGGAAGTCATTTTCAAAATGTCTCAGCAGTTCGTCTCATGCGTTCTACAGATTGTGGTGCTGACAATCTATATTTTCTATCTCAACTGGCAGCTTTCTTTGACAGGGATTGTGATTGCGCCAGTTGTTGCTTTTTTAATTGGTCAGTTTGGTCAGCGGCAGCTGCTGCTTTCTCGCAAAAATCAAACGGCAATTTCTAGTTTGTCTTCTCTACTCACAGAAGTCTTCGGCAGTATTCGAATTGTGCAAGCGTTTGCGGCGCAGGAGTATGAGAAAGAAAGATTTCATCGAGAAGCACTGTTGAACCGACAGTCTAGGTTTAGAACCGAGTATCTAACGTCCGTGCAGTACCCGGCGGTGGGCCTATTGCAGGCGTTGAGCATTATGCTGCTGTTCTTGGTAGGGGCGTGGCAGATCTCGATTGGGCAAATGGAGGGAACTGACTTTGTGGCGTTTTTGGCTGCGATCGCCATCCTAATAAACCCAATCGACCTCACCACTCAGCACTACAACCTGTACAAGCAGACCGAAGCCTCAGCGGAACGTATCTTCGAGCTAATGAACCTGCGGCCGACCCTATTCGAGAGAGAAGATGCGATCGCGCTCCCCCCCATCACTGGCAAAGTCGAATACCGCAACGTCAGCTTTGGCTATGGTAAAGGCGAGTCGCTAGAACCTGTTTTAAGCGATCTAGATCTGGTCGTTGCCCCCGGCGAAGTGGTCGCGCTAGTCGGTCCATCCGGGGCAGGCAAGACCACCATCGTCAACTTGCTAGCTCGATTCTATGATCCTCAAGTTGGTCAGGTTCTAGTAGACGGCATTGATATTAGAACCGTAACTATCACCAGCTTGCGTCATCAGATGGGGACCGTGCCACAAGAAACAGCACTTTTCTCGGGTACAATCGCGCAGAACATCGCCTACGGTCAAACCGAGTTGGACTACAGCGCGATTGAATCAGCGGCTAAAGTCGCAAATGCGCATGGCTTTATTAGCCAATTTTCTCAGGGCTATCACACTTGGGTAGAGGAGCGAGGCAATAATTTTTCGGGTGGACAGCGGCAAAGGATCGCGATCGCCCGTGCCATCTTGCTAAATCCGCGCATACTGATTCTCGACGAAGCCACCAGCGCCCTCGATCCAGAGTCCGAAGCGCTGGTCCAAGAGGCGTTGGAGCGGGCCATGCAAAACCGCACCGTCTTTATCATCGCGCACAGGCTCAGTACGGTTAGGCAAGCCGACCGCATTCTTTTTCTAGAGCGCGGACGAATTCTAGAAGCGGGAACGCATTCAGAACTGCTGAAGAAAGACGGACGCTACGCACAGTTCCACACGCAGCAGTTCGATCATCCCGTAGGGGCGTAGCATGTGTCATGCGGCGTAAGGTCATGCCCCTACTAGCGGACTACCGTGAAAAGATAGAGACAGGCAATCACCAAGTCGATAAAAAACAGCGCCATCCAAGCCATCACGACCGCCGAGGTTGCTGACTGGCCGACGCCTTTGCCGTGAGTTACCGCTGTTAATCCTCGGCTACAGCTGGCGATCGCAATCACCCAGCCAAACAACAGCGCCTTACCCATAATCAGTAGTACATCCGCCACACTCAAAGACGCGCGAACTCCGTCTAAGAAAGTGGCGATGGGTAGCTGATAAAAATAGCTTGCCAAAGTGCCGCCGCTCATGACGCCGCAGAACAACGCAAGCACAGTGAGGATCGGCAGCATCACGCCACAGGCAATCACCCTAGGCATCACCAAATAGTCAATCGGGTCTGTCCGCAGCACCTTCAGCGCATCGATTTGCTGCGTCAGCTTCATAGAAGCAATCTCCGCGGCAAACGCACTACCCACCTGGCAAGCCAGTACACCCGCCGTCAATAGCGGTGCTAGCTCGCGGCAATACCCAGCGACAAATGCACTGCCCAAAGAGCTTACCGCCCCAAAGCGAGACATTTCGGTAGCCGTCTGAATGGCGAAGATAATACCAGTACAGATATTAGTCGCCATTACAGAGGCCATACAACGCGGGCCAGCGCACATCATATGATCCACAATCTGGCGATGACCAAATCGACCTCTTAGCAGCCGGTGCATCACCTGACCTGCTAGTAAGATCGCCATAGTCGAGTGATAAAGCGGGTGGTCAGGTTCTTTGTGTACAGGTAAACCTAGCGATCGCCGTGACATCTGACGACGATCGCTAGAGCCGTCAGACTGACGCGACCTACGCTGAGAGAATCGCCAATCAGCCTTCTTTGATGTCATATGCACTCCTACCTTCTGGGTAATCTACTCAGGATCTGAACGACTCCAATTAGTCTCAGCATTCCTCTGGCAGTTACTTTCAGTTACATTATCAAGCTATTCCTCGACAGTAGTCTTAACCCATCCTAAAAGATTAATCTGTATACCCTCGACTAACTACGCAGACCTCCTTACTAAATTACGACTTTAACGGCTAAGCAGCCGTTTCCTGATGCACAAGCCGAAGCTGGCTACAGAAGCAGCAGCTGGTTGTACTACTCAAAATAGAAAACTAGTACATACAGATTACGCTGGGTATCCGTCCGTGCAGCCTGTAGGCAGATCGAACGAGAGCGTTCGTAAAGGCTGAGTTCTGGGGAAATAAGCCAGCTGTGGCTAAAGCCCCATGTCACGCTGTAACAAAAAAAGTTGGAATTACTCGGTTTTCGTCAGTCATTTTCCAGAGCTTGTATAGTATACTTGTACTAATCAATGAGCTTGGCACCTCCGTTTCCCTCTTTTGTGCTGCGCCGGTATACAGAGATACAAAAAGAACCGATATGGAACTTCAGGTAATTCGAGACAAGCTACTTTCTCTTAAGTCCGAGTCCGCAGTAGGTGACGCTCTGCTGTCGCCTTGGGCTGCTCCCCAGTCGGATGATGTACCTGCTAGAGGGCCTGTGGGGCATCGAACAGATGACAGAGACCTGTCAAGTAACCAATCAAATGGCAATTACCTGAACAACAGAAGCCTGGACGATAGGCGATCGCAACGAGCAAAAACAACACCCCAGGTGATCGCCATAGAAGCACTCAGGCAACGCTCGGGCAATCATACGCATGGAACCAGCCATGGCGTTTCAGATAGCAGTATTGGTGATGCTTTGGTCTCTCATGAACTACGACAGCTCGAGGCGATCGCAAACACCATCAACGACCTATCACAGCAGCAGACCAATGAACTTCTACAGCTGAAGCGTTCTGCTCAAAGAGCCGCTATCTCTCTTCGCAGACAGGGGGTTTGTGCCCATCCGCAGCTCGATATCATCCATCAGTTTCTAGAACAGTCCTCTAGTGCCTCTGTACCCAACATCGAGATAAATGGTCACGAGCGATTTCACATCCATCAGACCGCTATCAACCTAAACCAGGCAGAGACAGAGGCGGTTGACAACGCAAATACTCTGCGCCGACAGCGAACTCACCAGCCTGCGGCTATTCCGTTCTCTCGACCAGTTGCGCCAGGACCCACCGTCGGCGAATATTTGAGTCAGGCTCAGCCCTACGACTCCGCAGACCATCTGTACGAAACGCCCCTGTACGAAACACAACAATCACACAACCCTGACAGTAAGCAGCCCAAAAGCGCAAAGCATAATGCATGGCGCGGGCGTAACCCAAAGGTAAGACTGAAAGTCGCCGGTAGGCGTATGCTTGCTCGTCTGAAGCAGTATATCCACAACAGGAACCATCAGACAAGCACCCGAATAGAAAGGAGTGAAGACGCACTTTATATCAAAGAGCGCAATGGTTTCTCATGGACAGATGGAATCATCTGGTTTGTCAGTGCTGCCATCATACGCATCATCTTAAACGCTCTGGTTATCAATTTCTCGATCCTCAAGATGCCACTTCTACTGATACTTGTCGGCGTCATTTCATACGCTATTTACCGAATCGTTCTCTCCAAATCTACAGACATGAGCGCTACCTATCGGGTAGGAACAGCGCTGCTCGGTCTGTTCTTAGGTAGTCTACTCTAGACAACTGCCCTTCCAAGACGTTCTTTTATTCGGAGGCTTTCATCAATGCTGCACCCTTCCTTGTTCGGGAAATCATCCACCGCTGCGCTTAAACCCATCATTGCCGGTGGACTTGTTGTATCTCTTATTGGCTTGCTTACGGACTTCAATGGAATCAAAACGTTCCTCAGCGATCCTATCGCCTTTGCGCGCGGGTCAGAATCAGGCAAAGCTGTTGAGCAGCTTTCGACCGCTTGCACAGGAGACATTTTGAACTCTGCGCAGCTCTCTAGAGCACAGCTTGCCCAGCTTCTGACCGTTCCGGAAAGAGACAGCAAACAGCGAATTCGTCAGATTGTCGACCAGCCCTACTGCCAGCTCGCGCCTCTCAATGTTCGCGCTGGCGTCGAAGCAGAAAGAGAAGCCTATCCCCTCGCATTCGCACCAGATAAAGCATTCATCATTCTTTACGAGGACGGCGAATACGCGGGATATGACTTCAAGCTTTGATTGCTCTTCGACAACCCCTTTAAACTGCCTCTGACGCCATGAAGCACCCACTCTTCTTCGTACTATCTTTTATGAACATACTTTTGTTGAGTGGCTGTGGCGTAAAAGCAATACCAGAGCCGCGTAACATCACATTACAGCAGCAGTGGAGCCTTAACCCAGGTGATGAGATTGCTGGCAATTTAGTAGCTGGTAGCCTAGGCGATATCTCTCTTTACTTAGAGAGACGACAGGTCAAAGCACCTTTTGATGGCGACCTAGAACTGAGCGCGGTTGACCAGTGCGTGCTGTACTCAACGCCGGAAATCCCGGCCTATCTGTTTCGACTATGCGGATTAGAGAAAGTTGCATACGGTTCAATCAAAGCAGGAAAAGCTATTGGCGTAGGTGATTATTTAAGCTTTGCGACGCTTAGACGACAACCGGATGGCACCTGGATAATTGTTGAACCCGCCAGAGGCGTTCTAGAAAAAGCACTGGAATCGTAGAACACTCAGGCATTTTATTCTTCCTCTTAAAGACTATCTATTCTTTCCCCTTGTATCTATCTTTTGTAAAAGCTGTTGGAATTCGAAGATGCTGAAATCTCCTTATTTATTCGCGGTTGGCGTGCTGTTAACACTCTTAAGCTGGATGGCTTTTGATGCCCAGGTCAAAGCAGAAGAAACAAAGCTAGCGCTTAGCTTTGATCTGTCCCCCGTGGGAACACAGGTTGCCCAACCGCCAGTAGAACCATTACCAGCAGTACCTACTGTGCCAGAACCTGCTGCGCCAAAACCTATCTTGCTAGAAGGGAATTATGACAGCTTACCTGTTCCGACTGCGCCTATCCCTGTGAGCTCCACAGCACTGGCCTCGAAAAAGCTAGAGTATGCACCACCACCACTGCCGCCAATCTCAGGAGAATCCGTTGAGAGCCAGCCAACTAAAAAAGATATTGGGCTGAGCTTCGCAGCCGATGAGGTCGCGGTCGAGGACCCTTCCCCTAAAAACCACGAGCCTGTAATTTCGCAAGCCGTAGACTCACAGTTCACAAACTCAGAGACTACAGCAAATGCTTTAACTCTTGGAAATACAGAGCTGGGCGATATGCAGCTCTCGTTTGCACCTACTGACTTAGAGACTGCACTAGATTCGATAGAGATAGAGACGGTACCCAACGAGCCAACAGCAGATCAAGCGTCGGTGAGTGCGGGTCAAGTTTCTTTTGAGTCTTTTGGCCTGGGCGATTGGATATTTCAAGACGGTAGCGACTCACTTGTAGCCCGCACTGTTGGTAGCGCTGAGGGAACTCGACACTGGAGTGGCGATCGCACCATTGCTTACTACGGTCATGTCGACCCTGGCAACGGCGTGTGGAACTTAGGAACCTTCTCATATCAGCACGGCGCTAACAGCCCAGAAGAAGCCGACGAAAAACAACTTCGACGACTAAAACGACAGGGCTCTCAGTTAGAAGCACAGGCTAAAGACCTGGGTCTAGAGCTGTCCTTAGAAGAGAAGCTAAATGCCTTAGACCTAGCGAACCAGGCTCCGTTGGCTGCACTAGATCGAGGCGGCTACATGGAGCGTCTGGCACAGGCTCGCAGACTGGAGATGAAAGGAGAAGAGGCAATTCTCTGGGCGCGAACCTACGCCTACCTAGATCCAGATACTCGCGCATGGAACGCACCGGGCCTAGGAAACAACATCCGTAGCATCAGCAAAGATCAAGAAAGACGAATTGATGCTATCTCAAAGGCCTTAAAGGCTTTTGACCCTAGCGGCGGAAAAAGTGATTCGCTAGACAATCTGCAGAATATTAGCTTAGAGAATACCGAACCTACACTATCTTCTAAACACCAGTCCCCTCCCGACCCATCTGAGCTATCGAACATAGCCGCATCGTTTGAACTTCCTGCTAGCACGGCAGCGCTCAGCGACTCTGATCTTGTTTCTACTAACTCCGTCTCAACTACGCAGGTAGTACCAGATCCAGTAGAACAACCACTAGAAGAAAGAACGCCCGCAGAGCAAACGCCCGCGGAACAAGTCTCGGCAGCAGACGAACTAGGTGTCGCATTCAGCCCAACTGCATCATTGACCTCAACAGTTCAAGCTGAAAGAGAAGCTTCGATTACATCCGAGACAATCGAAGCAGAAGCGCAAGAAACTAACACAGTAGAATTACCATCTACTGATGAAGCAAACCTCTTCGATCTCAAAGTCGATGCAGCTGATACAGATGTAATCAGCCGAGATGTAGTCAGCCAAGATGTAGTCTCTGAAGACCCTCTTGAATCGCAAGAAGTTGCACTGACTCAGGACTCGAATATCGACGATACAAATACAAGTGAGAGCATTACTGAGACTGTAGCGGATGGAAAAACCCGCCAAGAGCGCTTAAGCAACCTCATAGAAGGAATCATTCCCCGAAACCAGAGCAGTGATGATATCAAGGAAGCTACAAACACGGAAGCTACAAACACGAAAGCTACAGACACAGAAGCTACAGTTTTACAGAAACGCTCACTGTGGAGAGTAGAAGACAAGGTTCTACCTCAAAAGTAGGCGACGCTTAGTTTGAGCTAGATAGACAGTTTTTGATTTTTCGGGCTAGAGTGGGAGTGGCTACGCTTCAGCTCCGGAAGAATAAACTCTACTATGCAAACTTCTGCCAACCCTACAGCACCTATCGAATCCTTAGAAGGCGCAGTTAAACGGTGTCAAGAGCTAGGCATGCGGCTGAGTCGGCAACGGCGATATATCTTAGAGCTACTCTGGCAGGATAAAGAGCACCTTTCTGCCAGGGACATCTATGATCGCCTCAATCAGCAGGGTAGAGAAATTGGACATACTTCGGTTTATCAAAATCTAGAGGCCCTCTCAGATCAGGGCATCATCGAGTGTGTAGAGCGCTCGGATGGTCGACTGTATGGTCATAGCAGTTCATCTCATAGCCACGTAAACTGCCTTGACACCAAAAAAATCATCGATATCGACATCGCATTACCTGATGAGATACTAGCGCGTGTAGAGGCCGAGACAGGACTGAAAGTATCGGACTACAGAATCGAATTCTTCGGTGCAAAACCTCAGACATAAGAGATCTCAAACATAAGAACATTTCTAGCAAAGAGCGTACCTTCCCGTAGGGGCACAGCATGCTGTGGTACGTGTTTAGCGTCCCTATACGGTTAGCAGTAAACCCGTTATGAAAAAGAGAGCTTAAGGTAGAAGTCTACCGATTCATAGTCCTCGTTCATTGAGAAACGCGTCACTCTCTACCAATCAGTATCGCCCGGAA